>CASECL010000103.1 GCA_949286445.1 uncultured bacterium
ATAATACTGAAGCAATCTGTTCCACCCGGCGCACATAACGCTCATCTCCGGTAACACAGGCAGCCACCGTCAGAGATGCAAGCGGATTGTATATTCTTGAGTAAGCATTCTGGTAGTTTGTCCGGTTGCCGTTACGGGAAAACTCCAAATAGAGGTCATCCGGCGGACGAACCAGGTAACGGTCATAATTGCCGGACATAAAACGGTCTGCATGCTTTACAATATTCTGAAAAACAGCCTCATTCTGTTTCCCGTTCCAGAATTCCCGGTTACCCATGCCTGGCAGACCGTAACACCAGGCATTTCCCGGGCAAACCTTACTTGCTTTCGGAAAAACCGCTTCTTTTGCGTTTCCGCAAATCATACCGCCGAAAATAAGGGAAAAAATAAAAAATAATCTGCCTGTCACCGGAGTACCCTTTCAATTTTTATTTATTTCTAAACTGATCATCGTTCCGGAAATGCAATGCACCCCCGGCCGGGAAATAACCTGACTCGGTTCAACCGTTCAACGCCAGACGGCGATTCTGATTGCTCAAGGCATCACCGTTTCAATGTCTCCGGCAAATTTCTGCTTCCGGCCTTACCAGCGGAAAAGATATTTCCCGCCGGATTTTTTCCGCAAAACGCCGGAAGTTTATTTGGAAAGCTGCTCCGCCACCAGACGGGCCACTTTCTCTCCGGAAAGCAGCATGCCTCCGAAGATCGGCCCCATCCGGTATCCGCCGGAGGTATTGTTGGCACTCATTCCGCAGGCAAAGAGCCCGGGATAATACTCTTTGGTATTCTCCACCGTTGAAGCTTCACCGCTTTCAACCCACATTGGTTTTTCACCAAGGATAGCTCCGGTTTCGGTATTCAGTTTCACATGAGCTTTTTCGGAAGCAAGCTTAATAATTTCGCTGGGATGTCCGGTGCCGTCAATTACCGCACGGGACAGGACGGTAAGCGGATCAACATGCATGCCAAGTCTTTCCACCGGGGTCCAGTTTATCACCAGACCGTCGACTTTTCCCTCCTTGAATACAATATCCTCCACGCTTATGGCATTAAATATTTTGGCTCCGGCTGACACCGCGCCGTAAATAAGCGCACTGGCCATTTCCACCGAATCAAGCGTATGATACCCCGCCGCGCCATCAATCTCGCGATGGTGAATGCCAAATGAATCCAGTATGTGCAGTGCGCTGTCCTGCACTACCACCTCATTAAAGAGCATACCGCCGCCCCAGGTACCGCCGCCGGGAGCAAGCTTCCGCTCGAAAATGGCAGTTTTCAATCCCATTTTCGCCAGATCACGGGCGGCAACCAGAGCCGAGGGACCGGCACCGACCAGGGCAACATCCAGATTTAAAGCCTCTTCCAGTTTGACGCTGAAATTTCTGACAATAGCAGATGAAATAGTGTTTTCTATCATTTTAATTGAACTTTCCTTATTTTTCCGGGCAGTGTCACACCAATTATTAAATCCCGGTTGTTTTCAAACTCAACATAAGTCCGGTTGGTAATATAGCATTATCCGCCACTTTTGCAAATCCATTTACCGGATGCAACACCATCACAATACACCGGTTTGCCATTTTCGGCAAATCTGCGCCAAATAATACCATAAAAATATCTTTCCAGGACTTGAAAAGCAGAAAAAAATGGTAAAAATCCATTTTTTTTTGTTTTCGGTGTGGAATTTCCATTCCGTTGGAGTTAGATTATACAAGTACCTAAATTAGATTGTACAAAATTAAAGTATTATTTTCCAAAGGATAAAAAATATGAAAATAAGAGTAGCCGTACTGGGTGCATCCGGATATGCCGGAGAGGAGTTGCTCCGCATACTTCTCCGTCACCCCGCTTGTGAAATTGTTGCCATAACTTCAAGAAAGAATGCCGGAGAGGATGTTTCAACTGTATTTCCCCGCTTTACCGGGGCAAATCTGAAGTTTGTGGCTCCGGACGCCGGAGAATTGGCAGGGAAATGCGATGCGGCTATATTGGCCCTCCCTCACGGCACGGCCACAGAATTTGCTATTCCGCTGCTCAATGCCGGAATAAAGGTTTTTGACATCAGTGCTGACTTCCGTCTGCGTGATCCGGAACAGTACAAAAGGTATTACAAAGCAGACCATCCCGCGCCTGAATTGCTCAAACGCGCGGTTTACGGTCTCCCGGAACGTTACCGGGAAAAACTGCGCACCGCTGATCTGGTCGCCTGTGCCGGATGTTATCCCACCAGCTCCATTCTGCCGACAGCACCACTGCTTGAGGCTGGTCTGGCTACGGGAAGAAATATTGTTGTTGCCAGCTGTTCCGGAGTTACCGGAGCCGGACGCAAAGTGGATTTGCCCTACATTTTCCCGGAATGCAATGAGAGCTTGAAAGCCTACGGCGTAATCGGACACCGGCATCTGCCTGAAATTGAACAGGAAATGGCCGCGGCGGCCGGAGTGGACCATCTGGCGATAAATTTCATTCCCCACCTTGCTCCGATGAACCGTGGAATAAATTCCACTATCATCATGGATGCGGCAGCGGGATGCACCATGGAGAAAATCGGCGAAGTTTATGAAAAGGCTTACGGCAAAGAAAGATTCATCCGGATTCTCAAACCGGGAAAAACTTCCGATACCAAATATGTATTCATGACCAATTTCTGCGAAATCGGTTATAATTTTGATGAACATACCGGAAAAATTATCCTGACCAGCTGCATTGACAACCTTACCAAAGGAGCGTCCGGTCAGGCGGTACAGTGCATGAATATACGTTTCGGACTTCCGGAAGAAACCGGATTATTATGAGCAGTATTACATCAGGAAAAAGGATCAAAATCAAACAATAACCCGAAAGGAGATTGAAAGAATGACAACAATTATCCTGATTGTCGTGATGCTTGCCGCTGTCGTCGGCATGATTGTGTGCAACAAAAAGCAGGAAACATTTGCAATGGCGCAACCGGTGGCATTTGTGCTGCTCGCAGTGGTTATTGCCTGCGGCGGTTATCTGATTTACGATGCGTTCTCCGACAGCGATCAGGCTGAACTCATTGACCGTGAACGCCGTTTCTCAACCTCACGCGGTACGGTAGTGGCAGAATATCTCAAAGGCAAGGGCATCAACTCTGTCGCGCTTCTGGTGGAGCCCAAAAGTGCGCAGAGTGATTTCAACGTAGCTCTGGTTGAAGCCATAAAAGAAGCCGGCATCGGGACTGTTGAAGTCATTGAGATACCGGCCCGGTTTCAGAAGAACTGGTTTTCTTTGATGCTGTTAAGCCGGAAAACGTTCAGAAAGCCATGGAAGAGGGCAAGGCCAATGACGCGTATATTATCACACCTGCGCTGCCAGCCCGCATTTTGAAACTCGGTTACTGGACCAGCCGTAACAAAAAACCCCTGGTTCTCTTTGAGCGTCCTGAATTCCGCCAGCTGGATAAAATGGTTGAAAACGACATGATTACCGGTGTAATCGTTTTGAAATCCAAAATCGACTATGAAGCTGACGCGCCGAGCGATCCCGACAAGGCATTTGCGGTACGTTATATTTTCGTAAACAAGGATAATCTTGACACCAACCGAAGCTTGATTCAGGATTGATGAATTTTGGGAATTTCTGCATTTGAAGCTTTATGCAAATCAGCCGGCAGGGCAATCGGTGATTTCGGATTGATTAATCCGGATGACCGGATCCTGATCGGAATATCCGGGGGCAAGGACAGTTTCGTCCTTGCCCGCGTTTTATTTGAACTGCAAAAACGCGCGCCGATCAAATTTGAATTGCTTACCATCACTTTTGATCCCGGGTTCGATGGTTTTGGAGCAGATAAAATCGCCGCTTACTGCCGTAAAAAAGGTTACAATCACCATCAGGCGGGACTTGATATAGGTTCAATTATACGCGATAAACAATGGACCAAAACGCCATGCGTTCTCTGTTCCAGACTGCGGCGTGGAATGCTTTACCGCGCGGCAGAAGATTTAAATTGCAACAAACTGGCACTGGGGCATCATCTTGACGACTTGGAAGTATCATTTCTGATAAGTCTTTTCCGCGGCCAGGGGCTGAGTACCATGCCGCCGCTGGCAAAGGCAAAAAAACACCCGGTAACTGTAATAAGACCGTTGGTTCTGGCAGAAGAAAAATTGATTATAGCTGCCGGCAATGAGTTGGATTTTCCCCGCGACACCGGAAAATGTATTTATCATCAGGAGTTGGAAACCGGAGACCGGAAAATGTTCCGGAAATTGCTGGATAGTTTATCGGAGACAATTCCGGATGTAAAACGGAATATCCTCCACTCTATGAGAAAAGTGGAAATTGATTACCTGTTGGATAAAAGATTTTCAGGAGATAAACAGGCTTGATTTTTTTTTGACTTGTGATATATTATCTGTCTTGGATTATCAATAAACCACTGTGGAGGTTTTTATTATGTCAATGAAAAATAAAACCAGTAACCGCAAATCCCGGGAAAGAGAGATTAATGAATCCGGCTTGTCCCCGGAGAATGAAATTTTGGAAGAAAATGAGCTCGCCGCTGATACCGGATCAGCCGAGGAAAAAATTGAAGAATCAGCTTCTCAGCCGCTGTCTCCAACCCCAGAAGAGCTGTTGAATGAGGAAAAAACCAAATACGCCTACCTGCTGGCAGAATATCAGAATTACCGCAAACGTACCGGCAAAGATATTACTGACGCCAGATTTAACGGCATGGCAGATGTGTTATCTGCATTTCTGAAAGTTTCGGATTATCTTGACATGGCAGAAAAGGCTGCGGAAAAAAGTGATAATATCGAGGCCATTCAACAAGGCTTGAAAATGATTATTGCAGAGTACGGGAAATGCTTTGATGAGCTTGGCGTGAAAAAACTGAAAAGTGTAGGCGAAAAATTTGATCCGGCAATTCACGAAGCGGTGGCGCATGAGCCGTCAGATAAGGTAAAAGAGAACCATATCATAAAAGAGTGGAATGCCGGCTATATGCTGGGATCCAGACTGCTGCGTCCGGCGAGAGTTGTAGTATCCTCCGGGGCGGGCGAAGGAAAAGCAGCGGAAAAAGAAAAAGAATAAAGCAGAAGCCTTTATTGGTTGCTTAATCAGTTTACCTTAGATGAAGGAATGCGGCAGGCAGATGCCGGGAAACCGGCTTAACGGCAGTGTGACTGAGCGGCTCTTGCCGTTTAACTATAAAATTTTACAGAAATGGTTATCTTTCTTTCGATGAACAAAATATGATCAGAAAATAGCAAAATTTACTGGACAGGATATATTGAAATTAAGATAAAGAAAAAAACCAGTTGAACAAAACATTGTTCCTGAGGTCGCAACATGGCGGAAAAAGATTATTACAGTATTCTTGGCGTAAATAAAAACGCTACACACGATGAAATAAAAAAGGCTTATCGCAAACTTGCGATAAAATATCACCCGGATAAAAACCCGGGAAATAAAGAGGCGGAAGAAAAATTTAAAGAGGTCTCCCAGGCTTATGAAGTATTGAGTGACGAAAATAAACGCCGTCAATATGATCAATTTGGACATGAAGCCTTTACCAATAGCGGGCACGGCGGCGGAGCCGGAGGGTCTCCTTTCAGCGATCCGAGAGACATTTTTGCGCAGTTTTTCGGAGGCGGAGCCGGCGGCGGTTTCGGAGGTTTTGAAGATATTTTCGGGGGTGGCGGCGGAAGCAGACGGCGCAATCCCAATGGCCCGGTAAGAGGCAATGATCTGCGGTATAATTTGGAAATCAGCTTTGAGGATGCGGTTTACGGTGCTGATAAGAAGATAACTTTCCGCCGTATGACAGAGTGTCCGGATTGTAAAGGAACCGGTTGCGAGGGTAATTCTTCACGCAAACCATGCCCCCGGTGCGGAGGCAGCGGTGAACAGACTGTTTCGCAAGGTTTTTTCAGTCTACGGCAGCCTTGTCCCGCTTGCCGCGGAACTGGAGAGATTATTGAAAAACCCTGCAAAACCTGTTCCGGGACCGGACGGGTAAGCAAAGAGCGGACACTGCAATTCAAGATCAAACCTGGAGTGGATACCGGTTCCAAGTTACGTTTAGCCGGAGAGGGAGAAAGCGGTTTGCGCGGAGGTCCGGCAGGAGATCTTTACATTGTTATACATGTGCTCCCGCACAATGTTTTCATCCGTGAGGGGAATGATCTTTTGTGTGAGGTGCCGATTCCATTCTACGTGGCGGCGGCAGGGGGCGTAATAGAGGTGCCGACGATCTCCGGAAAAATGAAAATGAGAGTTCCGGCAGGTACTCAATCCGGAACTGTTCTGCGCCTGAAAGAAAAAGGTGTGCCGTCATTGAGAGCCAATGGACGCGGTGATTTGCACATCAGAGTGGTAGTGGAAGTTCCCTCCGGACTTTCTGCCGAGCAGAGCGAACTGTTGGAAAAATTCAATTCCTCACTCAAGATAAATAACAATCCGCGCCAGGCTGAATTTGCAACCCGGGCGGCAAATTTTCTGAAATAAGATATAAGCAGCAGGCGTTGATAACGCAGAGAGATAAAAACATATCAGCAGATTGATTATGCCAAGAAAAGACCCCAAAGATCCGGTTTTAGCCACCAACAAAAAGGCGTTCCACAACTACACTGTTCTGGAACGCTTTGAAGCTGGCATTGTGCTTTGCGGCACAGAAGTAAAAAGCTGCCGGGAACATGCCATAACCCTGACGGAGGCCTATGTTGAAATTGTCCGCGGAGAAGCCTTTCTGGTTAATGCGCATATTTCACATTTTAAGTTTGGCAATCGTTTCAATCACGAAGCAAAGGCGCGGCGGCGGCTTTTGCTGCATAAAAACCAAATTCTCAAACTGGCACAGCAATTGGGAACCAAAGGCGGAACGATTGTTCCTCTGAAATTCTATCTGAAACAAGGTCTGGTTAAGGTGGAACTTGCCTATTGTCAGGGCAAAACTTTTGGCGACAAACGGGAAACTCTGCGTAAACGCCAGGATGATCTGGAAGCCCGGCGGCTGGTGAAAAGATGAATGAAGAAACCTTTTTTGATTTGATATTCCAGGCGGCCAGGCGCACTCACAGAGGGAATTATTCCGTCAGGGTGGAGGCCGGTATCTGGGAAAGTATTCAAAAGGATGTTTCAATTAAACAACCTTTGCCGGCTTCGAGCCTACCAGGCAGGTCAAGAGCATCAGACAAATCAGTTTTTCCCGCCGATACCGGAAAAGCAGAAAAAATACAAGTTTCTCCGCCGCCGCCAACCGCGGCAACGGTGGTTAACCGCCAAAAGACAAATGTGGCAGCAGCAAATGCGGTTGACAGTAAAACTGCAAATATTGCTGAAAACATCTCCAGTTGCCGCCTTTGCCGGCTGAGCGAGCGGAGAATTAAAAGTGTTCCCGGCCGCGGCGTAAAAAATCCACTGCTTATGTTCGTCGGCGAAGCTCCGGGACTGGAGGAAGATAAACAGGGTAAACCTTTTGTCGGAGCTGCCGGAGCTCTGTTGGAAAAGATGATTGCGGCAATGAAATTTACCCGGGATGAAGTTTTTCTTACTTATCTGATAAAATGCCGTCCGCCGTACAGCCGGGAAGCAAAACCGGATGAAGTTTCCTGCTGTATAAATTATCTCAATGCTGAAATCGCGGCGCATCCCCCCAGGGCCATAGTAATATTTGGCGACCTTGCCGCCGCGGCTCTTCTCGGCGGAGAAAACGTGCCCAGCATGAGGGGGAAATGGTTTTCCTACCGCAATATTCCCTGCATAGTCAGTTATTCGCCCCAATACCTCCTGCGTCATGAAGAGGCAAAACGCCAGACCTGGCAGGATTTGAAAATGGTTATGCAGGCTTTCGGGCGACAATAAGACGCGGATGGTAAGTCAGAGCAACGCCGGAATTATCAGTAAATCTCTTTTCGTATTCCGATAAGAGTTTTTCCAATTTACCGCGGCTGCGGTATGCTCCCGCTCCAATGGCAGTAACACCGGTATTCTTAAAATGCCGCAAAATTGAAATCGCATCAGAAAAATACAGTACCTGAAGATATTCAGAAAAAGCCAGGATTTCAAAATTTGCTTTCTCCATGGCATCCAGGGTTTCTGCCTTGGTCAGATATCTCAGCGATGGGGCTCCAAGCAACCGCAGTTCCCGGAAATTTTCTTCACCGAAAGCGGAAAAGGCAAAAATTCCGCCATTTTTCAGCGCATCGGCCACCTTCCGGACAAAGGGAGTAAAATCACTCACCCACTGAAGCGCGGCATTGGAAATTATCAAGTCACACTCCTCAGGAAATGCCACTTCCTCCGCATCCCCATGAATATATTCAAATTCAGACGGCACATCCAGACAATGGGATATGTCATTGAGAATAAGTTTTTCAAATCCGAGCTGACCGGTAATTCCGGCAGTGAATTCCCCGCCGCCGCAGCCGATTTCAAAAATTTTCCGGTATTCACTCTTTTCTGTGCCGAGCAGCAGCAGTTTCAGCAGCTCTTCTCCCATCATACGCTGCACGACCGCATTATCTGCATAACTATCCCGGCTGCGGCGGAAACGGTCAGCCATCAGGGACTTATTCCAGCCGGCCATACTCTGTCACCTCCCACCAGCGGGTGAATTTGGCAAAAGGGAAATGCCCGGTTTCAGCCATCCGGACAACCTCAATGCCAATATTATTCCAGGCTCCAACCTGACCGGAAGCCGGAAAAATACGATCCTGTTCACCGGCAACCGCCAAAGTAAAAACAGAACTCAATAAAGTATCATTCTGACGGACTCTTTATCAAATGCAGAGAAGATCCTGCTGCTGGTTTTCCGGAGAACGTTCCGGCAAACATGCAGTATCACCCCCGAATACCCGGAAAAAAAATTTTTTTCTCACCGCCGGAGACAACCAGTTTTCCGCCGTCTGATCAAACACCTGCTCCGGCAAAGCCAGTTTTTCATCAATAGGATTAAGCACACCGTTCCACGCCGTTGCCGTGGCGAAAAAATCAGGCTTCATCCCGGAAAAACATTCCG
>CASECL010000104.1 GCA_949286445.1 uncultured bacterium
AATTTTGAGCTTGCGTACGACAGTACGCGGCGCTCTCATTTCCTAAAAACTGTCTCAAAATAGGGTTTTGCATAATCGACTATTTATCCTGTTTCAACAGTTCCGCCGGAACCGTTTTTCCTTCTTTAGCCAAGCGGTTCTTCAGCTGGTCGAGATAAAGCGACTGGGGTTCAAGTTTATCACCTTTGCCAATGAACTCCCGGTGCTCGTTGCCTTTTTTCATATTATGCCAGCGAACCTTGTAAGCCGGGCCGCGGGTTCCGATTACCATTCCCAGCCGGGCCTGGTCGGAATGGACAATGAACTTCTGTCTTTCTGACGGATAACGCAAGCCTTCGATATTCCAGAAGATATTGCCGGCTCCGGACATACCGTGCATCGGAGTTCCACCGTAAGGCCGGTAACGGCATTCCCAGAAATCGCCGTCGCAAATGGCATTGTCAATCAGGTTGCCGGTGGACAAATACATGTGGAAGTCGGACGGTATCGCACCGTCTTTGGCATAACAGCGGAGCACCACATTGCCATTGGTATTCATGTTCTGAAAATCGTAATTATGCCGTCCATTGGTCGCCCGGCAGTCACGGAATACAGAATCGCCGCAGTTAAGAGTAAACAAATATCCGTTGCCACCTCCGGTACGGATTGCCGGATTGGCCATTTCGCAATCCGCCACCGTGATCAAACGGGAATAATCCACCCGGATACCGTGGGAGTGAAGGTGTATCTTTTTGTTGCCTTCCGGCTTGAATGAACTGACACGGCGGATGTAACTGTTTTCACAGTTGCTCATCAGGATGCCAGTGGAAAAATGAAGGTCATAAGCCGCGTTTTTAGGATCAGCCTGATCATTGCGGATGGGATCTTTTTCGTTCCAGTCAATCACTCTGGGATTTTCCCGCATACCGATAGACAAATCCCCAATGCCCACATTCTGCAGCAATTCATTGCTGAGTTTGCAAATCACAATCCCGTCCCGTTTCTTCATTTCATAAAATGTGGGTATGTCAATGGTGACCGTTTTCTTTGCTTTATCCACTGCCGTAATCCGGCGCAACAGCACGATACCGCGCATGGCGCGCTGGGTAGTCTTCCATTTCCCGGTCATACCGTGTTCAGCAATAAAATCATCAGTAACCCGGTTTTTCAAAGCCACCAGATCGCCGGGCTTGAAAATCGAAGCATCCGCCACCGGAATAACCCGGGTCGGACGGAGCAGATCTGAAGTAACCTCGCTTTTATCTCCAGCCTCCCAGAAAATCCACACCTGATTTTCCGGTTTAGCCAGAATCAGTGATTTCCAACGGCTGTTATCCTGATCCAGAAACAGCTTGGTTTTTCCCATACCGGCACCTTTAAGCACCACGTTGGAGTGTTTAATCCAAAGTGCCTGTTTTGCATCTTCCGGGATGGTTATCCGGTAAATTCCCTCCGGCAGAAAAACAACTCCGCCTCCTTTTGCTCCGGCGGCATCAAGGGCTTTCTGTATCGCGGCAGTGGCGTCTTTTTTACCGGTATTATCGGCATTGAACGGAGCCTTGGTTACGTCAAAATCTATTTTGTCATTTACCGGCAGCGGTTTTTCACCGTAACCATAACCGGCATAAGAAAAATCATAGACGCCGAAACCTTTGTCATTGACAAATTCCGGCGTCCAGTTCTCCGGATAAAGTTCGGAGCGATTTGATTTATTTATTTTTTTTTTATCCGCCGGCATCTTTGCCAGATAGGAACTTTGAGTTTCAAACTGGTAATTTTCCGCTACCAGGTAATCAAGAATTTTTTTAGCTTCCTGCCAGCGTTGATCCAGCGGCGGAGTCTTATGCCAGAACCAGCTGCCGGGGTGTCCCTGCAGCACCAGAACATCTTTATCCTGATGCTGAGCCAGCTGAGCCTTGAATTTTTCAAAGTTCGGCAAAAAGGTTGAATATTCAAATGCCATATACCGGGGATAGATATGTCCCTTGAAGGTATCTTCATACAATTCAGGATTGGCATACATCCAGCTGGTAAACTCAGGTATTGAAGCCAACGCCTTGGCCGTGTCCTGATTCCAGCCGCTCCAGTGCGCGCCGAAAGAGCGGAAAGGAAATCCCAGTTTGCGCTTGGCAAGAGCCTGACACTTGTCCAGAATTGCCTTCTGTTCTTCATAGGAGCGTTCAAACTCGCCCGGCTCGTATGTAATCTTGCGTCCTTTTTTGTCTACTTTCACCTGATCCGGGGGAAGTTTTTTCCGGTTCTGGCTGTATCCGTGACACCAGAACTCAATGGATCCATCGGCATTGCGGGATTTAATCCAGTCAAAATAGGCCGGATTGTTATTGGAATCCTCCAAAGATTCTCCAAATACCCCGAGCGTAAATTTTATTTTTTTCTCGTCAAGGTAATCGATTACCTTTTTCCAGTTGGGATGCAAACCGTTTTTACGGTATGCCCTTTCCCCGAAATCATCAAACTTGAGAATGATGACCGGCTTGGCCGCAAGCGCAAGAGCGAAAGCGGACAACAAAAAAGTAAAAATTGTCTTCATCGCCATATTTTTGATTCTCCTTTCTGGCCGTTATTATAACACAGTTTATTGTAATATGCAAGAGTAAAATACAAAAAAATCGTTTTTTCATAAATCAGCTTATAGTCATATAAACATATATTCAGCTTGGTATAAAAAAATGTCTTTTTATCTAAAAGAACGTTTGCAATAAGATATAAATAGTATTATATTAGTTCAAACATTTTCAGAAGGAGATTTTTAATTATGAGAAAAATAAAAACCACCCTCCGGGATGTCGCCGCCAGGGCCGGGGTATCCAATGGTCTGGTATCCATCTTTTTCCGCGACCAGACCTACCGTCACGGCGGTACCATCGGCGTAAGCGAAGAGACGGGAGCCAGAATACTTGCCGCAGCCAGAGCTTTAAATTATCAGCCGACCAAACTTGCCGCCAGACTGAAACTCTATCCCAACTGCGGAGGACTGGCGATGCTGCTGGGGAAAAATGCGTCCGAGGGATTTACCTCATTTTACTCGGAAATTCTTTTCGGAGCGGTATCCTCCGATGCAAAAAACATCAATGTAAATGTATCAACTTTTGATATTGATGTGGATTATCTGGCTCACCCGGAAAAACTGCCTTTCTGTGCCAATGACAATCACACCAGTAAATTTATGATTGTCGGCGGAGAAAATTACTATCTTGCTCTGGCACTGCAG
>CASECL010000105.1 GCA_949286445.1 uncultured bacterium
AAGTACGGTCCGGCCAAAGTCATTTGCGCCTGTGGTGAAGTTTGGGAAATCATGTCCACCCGCCCGGAAATCAAGGTCGGTATCTGTGCCAAGTGCCATCCTTTCTTTACCGGCAAACAGAAATTTGTTGATACCGCGGGCCGGATTGATAAATTCAACCGCCGTTACAAGAAGAACGCTTAAGCGTTGTCTTGTCTTTACAGAAGAACCTCGTCGGCGACGGGGTTTTTTTGTTTAGACGGCACCGTTTCCGGCTGGATTCCGGAGGTGCGGACTGAGATTTTCGTTTATCTGCCGTGCCATCCGAAGTCCGGGACATCAGAAATAACCGCCGTCTGTCCGTAAAAAGTCCGCGGAAAACAGATTATTTGCAGAAAAAAGTTATCCGCGGAAAACGGAAGAAAAATTTTTCCAGTACACTGCAATTCAGATATTGCAGTATAATTCACTAATCCAGATAACAACAAACTATCATTGAAGCAGAAAAAATGACTCCGGACGATATAGCTGATTACATGGAAAATTTGCGCGGCCGCTTTTCCGAAGTGGAAAAACTCATGGCCGCCCCGGATTTTTATGCCCGGCCGGAGGAAGCCAAAAGAATCGGCCGGGAACACCGGAAACTTACTTCACTTTTTGATGATTATTCGGCCTGGCGCAAGGCTCTGTCTGAAATAGAGGAAAACTCCTCCATGCTCAATACCGAGGAAGATGCCGAGCTCCGGGAACTCATCGCTTCAGATATTGAGGCATTGAACGCCTCTTCCGCCGCACTTGAGAGCCGCATCCGGCTTGCGCTGCTGCCGCCTGATCCCAATGATGAACGCAATATCATTGTTGAAATCAAACCGGCGGCAGGCGGGGATGAAGCCGCACTTTTTGCCGGTGAAATGTTCCGGGTTTACCGCAATTACGCCGAAAGCCGCCACTGGAAAATGGAGATTCTTGAACAATCTTCCAGCGAGCTGGGCGGAGTGAAAAATGTCTCATTTTCTCTCTCCGGCGAAGAAGTTTACTCCCGGATGAAATATGAAAGCGGTGTTCACCGGGTTCAGCGGGTTCCGGAAACGGAGGCGGGGGGACGGATCCATACCTCAACCATTACCGTTTCGGTCATGCCGGAAGCACAGGACGTTGAGCTTGATATCAAGCCGGAAGATTTGCGTTTTGATGTTTTCCGCTCTTCCGGTCCGGGGGGGCAGTGCGTCAATACCACCGACTCGGCGGTGCGGGTTACCCACATACCAAGCGGTCTTTCCGTCGCCAGTCAGCAGGAAAAAAGCCAGCATCGGAATAAAGAGATCGCGCTTCGCATCCTCTATGCCCGGCTGCTGGAGAAAAAACAGTCGGAGGAAAATGCCAAGCTTGCCGCGGATAAACGCTCGCAGGTGGGGACCGGAGACCGAAGTGAACGCATCCGGACTTATAATTTTCCGCAGAACCGGGTAACTGATCACCGCTTCAATGTCAATACTTTTGATCTGCCCAAACTCATGGAGGGCGAATTGGATCTTATTCTGGAGCCGATTCTGCTTACTGTCTGTGAACAGCAGCTGGAAAATCTCCGCGGCAAAAAGTAACCGTGTCCATAACCGGTTGCTGTCTCCCGTTTCCGGATTAACAGCCGGGAATGCGGGAGACAGCCGGATGCCGGCAATGGGGATTGCGTGCCGGATTATCCGTGACGGGGCAGGGGGAATTCAGACGGTGCTGTTATCAGGCATTGAAAACTGATTTAATAACATGATTTCGTGACGAACGGAAGTAAAAATTGCCGGTTATCGGGGTATTTATTTAAATCTTCAGGGTTTTTTCCGGTTTTTCTATAAAAAAAATTTGATTTTTTCAAAAAATACGCTATTGTATGAAAACACCGGGGCGTGGTAGCCAAGCGGCTAGGCAGCGGTCTGCAAAATCGCTTAGATCGGTTCAACTCCGATCCACGCCTCCACTTTTTTGTCATAAGTTTTTATCCGGCGGTTTCTGCCGGATTTTTTTTGCTTCCGCAGGCAGAATAAAGCACTTGACGATTACCCATTCTGCTTTCCGTTCCAATTTAAAATCCTGACCGGCGATGTGCCGACAACGGCAAATGCATCCGGCTTCATTTTTCCGGGTGCTCATAGATTCCGCGGTGGACATGGCGGGGAATAACGGGAAATAAAAAAATGATTTTTATTTTCCAAATTCAGAATATGTCCGGGGAACGGAAAATAAAACCGTAATTTTTTATCTTTTTTTTACTCTTACGATCTTTGCTTTTTCCTCCGGTTTAATCTAATACTGTTTTTCTGCTTACATAATTCTTACATTGGAGCAGTATTTTAATGGCATACCAAGCGGGAAAATTCACGGCAGATATCAAATTCCCGCCAACTAATCAGGAGAAGAAAATTGAAAAACAAAAGAAGAAAATTACTGTTTTCCCTGCTGACCGCCACTTTTGCCGCTGCGGCGTTCAGTGAAGAACCGCAATTTGCCGGGGCTTCTTCAAGCGAAAAAATCCAGAAAATCCGTTTCGTTGAAGATGACGCCCAGAACTACATGGTGTCAAAGATTTATCAGCTGAAACACCAGAAAGCCAATGATATTGTCCCCTTTATTCTCGGCGCGATCAAACGTTACGCCAAAAACGGTTCCGCAGACCGGATCAATTATTCTGCCGGCAAACAACAGCTGGTGGCGGTAAGCTGTCCGGTGCCGCTCATGCCCTATATTGACGATATGATCGCCAAACTTGACCGCCCCGGCACCAAAGGTCCTTACGGCAGCGGTATTGACGGCACCGGCATTATCCGCAGCGTTTACACTCCCCGCTGGCGTCCCGGCGAAACCATGATGGATATTATGGTAAAAGCAGGTATCCCCTCCAATGCCACCGAAGGAGCCAATCAGGATGCAGTAGTAGCTTACGATGAAGTGACCAACCGCATTTACTGGAAGGACTCCATCAATAAAGACAAAGATATGAAAAAATATCTTGCCTGGCTGGATCGTCCCGTACCCCAGGCGGAAATAAGTCTGAATGTTTATGAAATCCGGGAAGCGGATCTGCTGGATGTGGGTCTGGATTACCTGGCATGGAAAAACGGCCCCGGCCTTAATCTCTTTGATGCGGGCGCGGCATTTATGGATGGATCTGCTTTGGCGGAGGCGTTCGGACCGTACGGATTTTTCATGTTTGCTCCGTCGTTTGATTTCTCTTTTGTGCGGATTCTCCAGCAGAACGGCAAAGCCAAGCTGGCCGCCAGTGCGATATTGACGGTGGCAAACGGCAAAGATGGTGAAGTAACTTTCACTCCGGGGTATCAGAATTTGACCAAGGATGATGATTTTGCTTCTGCGGTAACCCTTTCCGGAAACGATCAATTCGCGTTGAAACTGACTAATCCGGTAATTTCGCTTTCCGGCAAAACCGATCCCAAAACCGGACAGCTGGGTACTTCAGCAAAAGACATGGCAGAACAGCGGGGAATTGTTAATTTCGCCTACCAGCTGGCAATGAAGAATGTGGTCGAATACGATAATCAGGGCAATGAACTTTACGATGAATCCACCGTTTCCGGTTCTGCCACCGTCGAGTGCGGCACGGAAAGAATGCTGACTAACTTCGTCCGGGAAATGGAAACCGAACAAACCATAGGTGTACCGTTTCTCTGTGAACTTCCGGTATTGAAATACATTTTCGGCACCACCACCCGGAACCGGGAAAAAGTTTTCTACTTCGTATCGGTCAAATCCAGTTTGCGTCATCCCGATGATGAAATAAGTGCCATAACCGGCAAACTGATTTCCGTTCCTGAACTTGTCAATGCAAACAAGAGGTAAAATCCCATGCAGAAAAAAATATTTATTCCGTTATTCGTCACGGCGATGTTCGGTGCTGCCGGAGTGCAGGCCAATCAGCTGCCCACCAGCAACGACAATCCCGCCTACGGTC
>CASECL010000106.1 GCA_949286445.1 uncultured bacterium
TGATCGGGCGGCTGTACCGGAAAAGCGAGGAGCTTAATTCATGAAGAAAGTCCGGATTTTCAATGAAAAACTGACGGCGTTTTTTCATGCTCCGGAAAAAGTTTTTCTGCTGCTTGGGTTGATTTTCGGTTTATGTTATGTGTTTCTGACCCCGCCTTTTCAAAGCCCGGATGAAGATATTCACTTCATGTCCAGCTGGCAGTATTCGACTTTTGACCGGCTGGGGGGATTTCCCCGGAATTTGGTGGAGTGCCTTTATGAACACCTTGATGCGGCGATAGATAAAACCGGCACCGTTTACAGCCGGGAGATCCGGGATAATTTTTTCCATGCCGAGTGCCCGGCGGAAGAGGCGTTGCAGAGAGAATACGATACCACTTTGGTACCGGGATTGTATTCCCAGTATCTGGTTCAGATGGGGGCGTTCAAACTGGCGCAGATATTTACAGCACGGTATATTTTCTGGCTTTGGGCGGGGCGGCTGGCCAATCTGGCACTGTATCTGCTGGTGGGGTATTTTGCGGTTAAACTGGCAAAATTTTACCGCTGGGGCATGGTGCTGCTGGCGTTGATGCCGATGCCGCTGTCATTGGCAGGATCGCTGTCATACGATGTATCCATCAATGCGCTGTCACTGTTGTTTTTCTCCTTGACGCAAAGGCTGGTGACGGACGAAAAACCGTACGGCTGGAAGGAATTGAAATATTTTTATCTGCTGGGACTGGCAATGATGTTTCTCAAATTTCCCTATGTTTTAATGTACGGGGTACTGCTTTTTGTCCCGGCGGCGCGGTTCAGCCGGAAATATTGGAAATATGTTACAATAGCATTTTGCCTGCTGCTCTTTGCCGGAGCCGTGGGGGTGAATATGCGCCGGGCGGAAGATACCGGAAAAAAACAGCGATCTGACGCGCGGCCGTTTTACGACCGGGACGCCAGAATGCGGATAAGCCGGGCCAATCCGGCGGAGAAACTTACGGAACTCAAACACTCTCCGGCGGAATTTATCCGGGCGGCGGGAAAAACCGCAGTCTCCATCCGGATACCGTTTTATGCCGGATCATTTGTGGGGATATTGGGGTGGCTGACAGTATGGCCGCCGTTGTGGCTGCTGGCAATTTACGGACTTTTACTGCTGGCGGCGGCGGGATTGGAGGAGGAAAATTCCCCGGCAGTCAGGTTTAAATGGCCGCTGCGGTCAATATTTCTGCTGGGGGGATTCGGGCTGGTATTGCTTATTCACCTGATTTTTTACCTGGCAGTGGCACTGGAAAACGGAGAAATTGCCGGAGTGCAGGGAAAATATTTTTTCCCCATCGCATTGCTGTTTCTGCTGCCGTTGTGCGGCAGCTGGCTTTATTCCCGGCTGAAGATGGAATATCGCAGAATACTGCCGTATCTCTTTGCCGGCGTTATATGCTTTACTCATATTGCCGTACTGCTGGTGCTGTGTCGTCATTTCGCGCTGTAACAGCAAAACGGCGGCGGCCGCGGCGGGGGGATAAGGCTGTATTAACTTCGCCTTTTCCACTAAATTTTCCCTGCAGCAGCGCGGGTAGGCAGTTTTCAAGTTTGCATAAAATATTCAGATTATACGGTTTTACCGCCGTATTCGCCCGGATAGAGCCGGAAATCAAGCCGGAAATCAAGCCGGAACCGGGGCGTCAAGAGCGTTGCTTCAACTGTTTTTTCATGCCGGATATTTATTGGAAAAAGGCTGATATTTCCAGTTCTCAACTTGAAAATGGAAACCCAGCGTGTTATTTTACAAAACAGGCATGGAACCCAGAGTCAGGAGAAGAGTTTCCCTACATGAAAGCTGCAGTATTCAATATTCAGAAATTTTCCCTCCATGACGGATCCGGAATAAGGACTACCATATTTTTTGCCGGATGCAATCTCCGGTGCCGTTGGTGCTGCAATCCGGACTGTTTCAATATGGAGGAACATGATACTTACAGTCTGGAGGAATTGCTGGCGGAGGCGTTGAAAGATAAGGTCTTTTACGATAAATCCGGCGGCGGAGTGACTTTGAGCGGCGGCGAAATTTTTTTCCAGTTTGATTTCATACAGGAGTTCTGCCGGGCACTGCGGGAAAAAGGGGTGAATATTGCGGTTGAAACCGCCGGATGTGTGCCCAATGAAAAATTCGTTAAATTGCTGGAACTGGTGGATTTTGTCTTTATTGATCTCAAGCATTACGATGATAAAAAACACCGTGAGGCTACCGGGGTTTCCAACGAATCCATATTGAAGAATATAGTTTCATTGGTAAACAGCAATGTTGATTACTGCGTCAGAATTCCGGTTATTCCGGAATTTAATGACGCCTTGAGCGATGCGGAAAACTATGCCGCGTTATTTAAGAAACTGGGGGTGAAGAAATTTGAAACCCTGCCGTTTCACCAATTCGGAGAGAAGAAATATCAAAATCTGGGACTGCAATACTTTTATCAGGGAGTGAAGGCACTGCATGATGAAGATTTGACGGCCTACCGGAAAATCTTGGGAGAAAAATGATGGAAAAGGAAAAACTTGCTCCGCGGATTGCCGCCATGCGTCAGGAAATTCTCAATGCCCGGCCGGAAGTCTGCACTGAACGCGCCGTGCTGGCCACTGAAGCCTACCGGGAACACGAAGCCGATCAGGTGGTGCTCAAAAGAGCATACATGCTGAAAAAAATCCTGGACAACATGTCAATTTATATCGAGGACAACACCCTGATTGTGGGCAATCAGGCTACTAAGAACCGTGCCGCGCCGATTTTTCCGGAATACGCGATGGACTGGATAATCCGGGAGATGGACACCTTTGCCGGGCGCAACGGGGATGCGTTCTTTATTTCAGAAGCGGATAAACAGATTTTAAGAGACATTTATCCCTATTGGAAAGGGCGCACGCTTCAGGATAAAGGTTACGCCCTTTTCCCGCCGCAAGCCAGAGAAATTTATGATAACGGAATCATCCGCAATGAGGGCAACATCACCTCCGGAGACGCGCATCTGGCAGTGGATTATGAGGGGGTATTGAAATACGGTCTCCGCCATTACCGGGAACGGGTGGAAAAGAAGCTCGCCGAAGCGGATCTTTCTGATTTTGAAACGCTTAAATCAAGTTATTTTCTCCGCGCCATGCTGATTGCCTTTGACGCAGTGGAAAATTACGCCGCCAGATTTTCCGCTCTGGCAAAGGAAATGGCGGAAACCGCGGAAAAGGGCCGGAAAGAGGAATTGCTGGAAATATCCCGCATCTGTGCAAAGGTGCCGATGAATCCGGCGGAATCCTTTTATGAGGCCATTCAGAGCGTCTGGTTTATTCATCTGATTTTGCAGATCGAGTCCAACGGCCACTCCCTTTCATTCGGCCGTTTCGACCAGTACATGCTGCCCTATTACCGGAAGGGAATTGAAGACGACGAAAAGTGCATGATCCTGCTGCAGAATTTGTGGCTCAAAACTCTGACCATCAATAAAATCCGCAGCAACGGTCATTCCCGTTACGCCGCCGGCAGCCCGATGTATCAGAACATTACCATCGGCGGAGTCGGCACCGACGGCAAAAGCGCGATCAATCCATTGACCTGGATGACACTGCGTTCCATTGCGCTGACCCGTCTGCCGCAGCCCAATCTTACGGTGCGCTACTTCAAGGGCATGGACGAAGACTTCATGCAGGAGTGCATAAGGGTGATCAAGCTGGGATTCGGCATGCCGGCATTCAACAGCGATGAAATAATCATTCCCGCGCTGACCGGACAGGGGGTGACGCTGGAGGACGCCAGAAATTACAGTGCCATCGGCTGTGTGGAAGTGGCGGTGCCGGGTAAATGGGGTTACCGCTGTACCGGAATGAGTTACCTTAATTTCCCCAAGACGCTGATGATCGCGCTCAATCACGGAATCGATTTGATGACCGGCAAAAGGATTTGTTCCGATGTGGGCCATTTCACTGAGATGAACAGCTTTGAAGAGGTTTTCCAGGCCTGGGACCGGACGGCACGCGAATTGATCCGTCAGGGGATAATTCTGGACACCTGCGCGGATCTGGCGGTGGAACAGGAGGTGCCGGATATTCTCTGTTCGGCTCTGGTGGACGACTGCATCGAGCGGGGCAAACACCTTAAAGAGGGCGGCGCACATTACGATATGGTAAGCCAGCTTCAGGTGGGCGTAGCCAATCTGGGCGACAGTCTGGCGGCGATAAAAAAGTGCGTTTTTGAGGATAAAACCATCACTAAACAGGAACTCTGGGACGCGCTGGCAAGCGATTTTGCCGGAGAAAAGGGCGAAGCCATCCGTCAACAGCTGCTGGCGGCTCCCAAGTACGGCAATGATATTGATTATGTGGATGAATTGGTCGTCCGGGGATACGATACCTACCTGGATGAGATAACCAAATACAGAAATACCCGTTACGGCCGCGGCCCGATCGGGGGTAATTTCTATGCCGGAACTTCTTCAGTGGCTTCCAATGTACCCCAGGGGGCGGGCACCTGTGCCACTCCGGACGGGCGGCACCGCGGCGAACCGCTGGCGGAAGGAAGTTCCCCCACCCATGCAGTGGATGTCAACGGGCCTACCAGTGTATTCAAATCGGTCAGCAAACTCAGGACAGATAAAATTGTCGGCGGGGTATTGCTGAACCAGAAGATGACGCCGCAGATATTGCAGAAACCGGAAAATTGTCAGAAATTAAGTTTACTGATCAGAACCTTCTTTGACGATCTCAAAGGTTTCCACGTTCAGTACAATGTGGTATCGCGGGACACATTGATTGACGCGCAGAAACATCCGGAAAAACACCGGGATCTGATCGTGCGGGTGGCGGGATATTCGGCATTCTTCACCATATTGTCCACCCAGACCCAGAATGATATTATTGCCAGAACAGAACAGCAGCTTTAAGGAGCATTTATGAAAGAATATTCACTCAAAGATAAAGTCGTGGTAATCACCGGCGGCGGCGGCGGAATCGGCCGGGCGGTGGCGGAAAAACTGGCGCAGGCCGGGATGAAAGTGGTGCTTTTCGGCGGCAATAATGCAGCTAAACTCCAGGAAACGGAGGCCATAGTAAAAAAATATTCCAGCTGTCTGACTTTGCCCGGCAATCTGACGGACGGAGAATTTACCACCGCCGCGGTGAAAGAGGTGGCGGATAAACTGGGCGGCATTGACGTATTGATCAATAATGCCGGTATGGCGTTGAATGCCCCCTTTGAAGAGATCAGTGAGGAACAGTTTGATAAAATTATGGCAGTGAATATCAAGGTGCCGTTTTTCCTGACTCAGAAGATAATTCCCTACTTGAAAAAGTCGGATTGCGCCTCGATCATCAATTTGTCTTCGGTGGTGGGGCATTCCGGATATCCGCTTCAGAGTGCCTATGTGGCCTCGAAACACGCGGTGCTGGGTTTTACCAAAAGTCTGGCCAATGAGTATTATAAACAAGGCATCCGGGTGCATGCCATCAGCCCCGGCGGAGTTTATACTGACATGGTGAAGATCGCCCGTCCGGACCTGACTCCGGAGGGAATGATTATGCCGGAGGAAATTGCCGATGTTGTCTGGTTTTTCCTGGCCAAACGCGGCAATGCGGTGGTGGATGAAATACTGGTTCACCGGGTTAATAAAGAACCGTTTCTGGTCTGAAAATCCGGCTGTTGCCGCTATTGGGAGGGGCGGCGGGTTCCGGTTGAAAAATTGTTAAATTTGAATAAAAAAAGCAGGAAAGTTATGGATATTTTTCCATAACTTTTTTGTTTTATCTGCCGTACCGCTGTGAATACCGGAGAATATCGGATGGAATGAAATTTTCCGATGTGCAAATTCCGGAGTATCGGTTATTTAATATCCCCCTTATTTTTTATAGTTCAGCGCATAATCAGGTTTTATACTGTGCCTGAAGCAGATGTAACAAATACATCGATTTTTCTTGAAAAAATTGAAAAAAAACATGATTTTTATGATGATTTTCTTGACTTGTGAAAAATGAATACTAATGTAGTTACAGAGCGTCTGACTGGTTTATAAAGCTGTTTTTTTGCCGCAGTCAGAACAGCTTGGATGATAACAAATCAGCTGTCAATAAATATGCCGGTGGATCAACGAGTAAATCGGGCGATAAGTGTGTCAGGTTGCATTCTTAAACGGTGTGAAAAATGAATTTATTCAGCAAGAGACTGTTTATTGCAGGTATTTTGTGTCTGGTGTCTTTCTGCAATGCGGCAACGACGCAGGAACTGAAAAGAGCCCTGGCCAAAGCCGTGGAATTTTCCCTGAATGCCACTTTTGAAAGCACCGCTCCCACATATAACGGGTTTACACACAAGCAGGCCAAAGTCTATTCCTCTGATGGCAGACTCCGCATAGAAAATGTCGTCGATCAGGTGGCAAGAGATCAGGTAATACTGATTCTTGCTCCTCCGGCGGAAAAAGAATATGTCTGGCTTGTTTCAGACGGAAAAGTGCTGAAAAATATTGTAATTGAACGCCATTATCCCACTACCTGGAGCTGGTGGCCGATGGTTTACGCATTGGTAAATACTTCATTTATTGAAAATGCCAGAATTACCGTGCAGGATGGCAGTTACCGTACGATACCGTGCTATAAAATAACGGTATCCAAAAGCAGCAGCACTGCATTGGAAAAGCAGTCTCCATGGTTGTTCAAATGGCAGACCATTTCAAAAATTTTTTCATCAGATCCGAAAATCCGTTACCGCAATTTTACTTTGGAAGAATTTCAAAATAATAAAAAGGAATTGCAGGATAACAGTTTTTCGGCGGTTGAATTATGGGTGGGAAAGTCAGCCGGGAGGCCGTTTATTTATGAATACCGGGCATTTGACAGAGATGGAGCGGTTATCGCCTCCGGGAATTGGGGCAAAATATCTTTCCCAGCTCAGATAGATCAGAAATTATTTGAAGTGCCGCCGGAAGCTGAAATCAAAATAGCTGAATCCAAAGCTGAATACGGGAGTGCTTATATTGACAACTTTTCCGCCGGCGAAATCAACACTTTTTCCGCGACAACCCGGGTAATTGCAAACATCGGACGCGGAGTCGGTGCATTTCTCCGTTCCATCGGCTTCTGGATACTGAATAACGGCGGATGGTTTTTCTGTATTCTGGGAGGTTTGAGTTTAGCTGCAATATTGGTTGTGAAGCTGACAAATAAGCGATAATTAGTAAAATATGCTGTCACTTGACCCTATTATATTTATATATGTGGCAATCGCCGCCTATGTGATTTCCCGGGCGGCGGGCATGGATAACAGATCGCCCTGGTTATGGGGCGTTATTGCCGGTGCGGCCGTGTATTTTGTGCCGTATCCGGCTTCCGGTTTCTGGCGGACACTCTTAATTGTGATTGTATTGTTTGGAGTTATGACAATACTGAAGGGCCTTTCGGTCAAAAAGTAGTTTCCGGCATTTTGCACAAAATCGTACTATTGAGCCTCAAATACACCCTGACAAAGCCGGAACATCTCCGCCCGGTCTGCATTCCGGAGGAACAGACCGGATGTCTGCATTGGGACGGCAATTCACTTTTCTTTGCCTTAATATTACCCTGGTAAAGTCTGCCATTATCCGTATACCGGGGGAGCGGTTAAGCATCTGAACTGATTGCGGCGATTGGCAGTATGATGAAGACAAAAAAATTGGCATCCCCACCGGGATTCGAACCCGAGTTGCCGGGATGAAAACCCGGTGTCCTAGGCCTCTAGACGATAGGGACGCCTGACATGTCATTAATATAGCTGACTTTTCAGAAAAGTCAAGTTCGGAAGATGAAAATTTTAAAAAAAAGATTGTTTCCCTGTGGAATAGTGAGAAAAAGCAGAAAAAAATAGGCCGTACTGACCCTGATTTCATGATTTATACGGTCGTTTAACTGGAGTTGCAAGGGAGGTGTTTTCAGTTCCATTTGCCGGGTGATATTGTGATATTTTCTGTGGCAGAGGCGGCGTAGTGATATGATTATGCGGTTAAAGCCGGAGACCGATACGGGCAGAAGGCTGCTGGTGGGCGGATGTAATTTCAGTTGCGGCGGGGAGCGGTCGTTTGAATTAACTAACCCGAAACAGCATTGGCCGGAGAAAATAGTCGTCTTTGGAGGATAGTCTAATGATTGGAATTTTCATCTGCCGGGTGGGATGGATGGTGTAAGCAAAAATTCATTTATGTAATAAAGTTAATTTTTACGGCATAAAACTCATTTGTCCGGGAGTTTTTTTGGCGTCCGGCATTGGATTTAACAACAGAAAAACCATTTGAAACCGGCAAAACCGCCTGTCGGTCATCTGGTGTTATACGCAGAGAGTGTGTGCAGCAGCCGAAAACAGGGTGTAAAAATCCGGATTTTTTTTTATCCTGGGGAATACGGTTGCGGGAATGGGGTGATTGATAACAGGAAATGAGTTCAATTCAGTTGCGGGAAATTATTTCCCTCCCCGATTACCGGAAATGATCCCCTCCGCTGAAGATAAATCATATAAAATGGACCGCATCTGAATTTATGTTGCTGCCAATCATGTTCTGTCCGGGGAGGAGAAATGCCATTTATTTTTGGAAAAACAATATTCATCAAAAAAAAGATATTCATTCAGAGAAATCGGCATGGGAGAAACGTGCCCGGATGAGAAATCGTGCCGGGCGGAGCAGAGGTATTCAGCCCTCAGAAACCACATGCAGCGGAAATAAGGTATTGTCAGGCAGAAATGTGTTCAAACGGGTAGATCATATTTGCCGGCAGAAATTGTGTTCAAACGGGGAAACGGCACCTACAGAGAAAAAATAACGTATCCTATGAGACAAAAGAATGAATTAAGCGGATAAGCAGTACTTGCTCAAGGAAAAAGTCTGCGGACAGGGGAAACGTGTCCAGCAAGGAACACTGCAGCCGCCGCGGGAAAACGTATTCACTTGTGATAAAAAGTATTATTATAAGGGAGAATATATCTGCAACGAGAAAACGCACCATTTACGATGAAACGCATATCTATAAGAAAACGCATCATCTCAACGGAAAAACACCAGCTGCAAAAAAACGCATCATCTCGACAGAAAAACAACAGCTGCAAAAAAACGCATCATCTCGACAAAAAAAACACCAGCTGCAAAAAAACGCATCATCTCGACGGAAAAACACCAACTGCAAAAAAAACTTATCCGGCCGGGGGGTAAAAAAATGGAGCGAGTGACCGGAATCGAACCGGCGACAATCACGTTGGCAACGTGATGCTCTACCAACTGAGCTACACTCGCATCA
>CASECL010000107.1 GCA_949286445.1 uncultured bacterium
AATCAGAATATTTCTGTAAAGAGCTATTTTCATAAGTACAATGCCTTACCACAAAGGACGTGTCGGTGACGGATTCATCGTCTCCTGATTTTTCTTGGAATATTTCTGCACCCCGTTGGCGGTTACCGAATCAAAAGGTCCGGGAATAATCGCGTACAGCGATTCATCGTCCTTGAGCGGCCGCGGGATGAAGCGGCACTGATAAACACCGTCAATAAGCAGTACCACCGGAGTTTCCTGATATTGTCCCACCATCTGGCTCCAGAGCATGGCTCCCCGGCTGGTAAGTTTCAGCACCAGGTCAAAATGGTTCGGTTTTGAAGTGTTCGGCACCAGGGTAACTTCCTGAATATTGGTACTGGTAAGTATCGGAATGCGTTTGATCCACAATCTCTTGCCGTCAAAGGTATTGATTTCCATCTCCATTTCACCGGCTCTCGGATACTGCACTTCACCGCATATGGTAATGACGTAACGCGGCTCATAACTGGATTCACCGCCGCCGGCTCCGGAAAGTGCCTCTTCCCAGGCCTCGGCGAATTGTTCGCAGCCGCAGAACAGCACCGTCATGGCGAGCAACGGAATAATAACAAAGAATTTCAACTTGGTCATACTCAAAAAACTCCACTTCTCAGATAACTTCCTGCTATTCGAGTTAATATAGCAGTGTTTTTCTGCCTTGACAACAGTTAAAGCAGAAAAATCATAAAAAAAATGTAATATTTTGTGGTTTTTTAGGGAAAAGAGTGATAAATTACTGCCATAGCGTTGCAATTTGAAATTGTAAACGCCGGTAATTCAGTTTGTCAGGAGATATATTTCAGATGTCTGTTTTTATTACGGTATTGTTTGCTGCAGCCGCAGTTATGTTTGCCGCGGCGTTTTTTACAATAACCCTTTGCCGCCCGGAAAAGACGGCGTACTGCGAAAAACTGGCCAGAAACCGTAACTTCGGTGTTATTCTGGCGGCGGCGGCGTTGTTCTGGTGCGTACCGCATGCCGAGATGGTGGTGTTTGATTTTATGAAAAAATATCTTTTACTGCTGGCGGCGGCTGGAACGGTGCTGGGGTATTTTTTTGTTGACTATCTGTTTGCCCGCGGGCTGGGGGGGCTGCTGATTCTGGGTGGATATTCTCTGGTGCATGGCAGTTTTGAGTATTCGCTGCCCGGCGCGGCCGCAGTGGCGGTAGCGGGCTGGGTTCTCGGGGTGGCGGGAATACTTGTTTCCGGCAGACCGGCATGGTTCCGGGATGTAATCCGCTGCTGCTGCAGAAACCGGGGATGCCGGATAACGGTAGTTGCGGTTTTAATTCTTTATTCAGCAATATTGATTTATTGCGGGGTGGCATCATGCTTGAGCAGATAATTCAGTTTGCCGCCGACTGCGGGGTGGAGAATCCGGAACTTTTTGCCCGGCGGATGCTGGAGCTGCGGGTATTTCTGGAGGAGGCCAACCGCCATGTCAATTTAACCCGCCTTACCGGAGAAAAAGATTTTCTTATCAAACACGTTTACGATTCTCTGGCGGCGGCAAAATATTTTCCTGCTTTGGCGGAACAGCCGCTGACGGTAGCGGATATCGGCTGCGGCGGTGGTTTCCCGTCGCTGGTACTGGCGGCGGCCTTTCCGAAGCTTAAAATCAAGGCGATTGATTCCACCGGAAAGAAAATCCGTTTTGTTGCCTCTGCCGCAGAAAAATTTTCACTTCGCAATCTCACGGCAATTCAAGGCAGGTCAAATGAGCTCAATCTCAAAAAAGAGCACATTGGCAAATTTGACATTGTAACCGCCCGGGCGGTATCCACTGCGCCTTTGATGGTGGCATCAACCGATAATTTTTTACGGCAGGACGGCAGTTATCTTTTGTACAAGACTCCGGAACAGGCGGCGGAAGATCTGCCGATACTGGAGAAAATGGGCGGAAACTGGCGGCAAAGTGAAATTTTTTCCCTGCCGGAAGATGCCGGACAGCGTTGCTTTATTATTGGCTCTCTGCGTAAAATCCCCCGCCGGTAAATTTATCTGTATATAAAAGGCTGACTGATTGTACGCGGGGCAGGGGAATTATGCCGGAAAATGCCGGATCATGGATTTGAAAAAATAATTTTCCAATATCTTTCAACAATCAATCCGGAGGAAAATTATGTCAAGGACGCGGGAGGAAATTCTCAGAGACATTATCAGTGATGAAAGTAAAGTACCCCATTATCATCTGCCTTCTCCGCTGGACTTTGATGACGGCAGACGGGTTGAAAATGCGTTTGAATGGGTGAATTTCCGGCGTCCTGAAATATTGGATTTTTACCGCCGTGAAGTTTATGGTTATCCGCCGCCACGGCCGGACCGGAGCTGGAGTGAGATAATCGCAGTAAAAAATAACGCCCTGGATAATAATGCGATACGGCGGGAAATACGGCTGCATTTTGCCATGGATAATGGCGAAAGCCGTTTTATGGATATGATTTTGTATATCCCCAAAAATATCCGTTACCCGGTTCCGGTATTTCTGGGGCTGTGTTTCAATGGTATTCACACTATCACCGATGAAGATGATGTTCATATAACTGAACTTGAACGCCCGGGACAGAATAAAACGGATGAAAACCGTGGCTGTCAGGCATACCGCTGGCAGTTCAGGGAGGCAATACGCCGCGGGTATGCTTCTGCGGCAGTCTGTTATCATGATATTTTTCCGGATCGGGCAGATGGCTGGGAGAAAAGCATTTACGGCATGTTTTACCCCGGAATTGAATGTGAAAAAATCCATTGCCGGCACTCTTCCATTGGTGCATGGGCATGGGGATTATCCCTGGCATTGGATTATCTGGAGACGGTGCCGGAAATTGATGGGAGCAGAACGGCGGTTCACGGTCACTCCCGGCTGGGCAAAACCGCCCTCTGGGCCGCGGCAAATGATACACGTTTCCGGCTGGTGATTTCCAATGATTCCGGCTGCGGCGGAGCTGCACTTTTCAAACGGGTTTTCGGCGAAAATGTGGAGGCGATTATCAATTACATGCCGCAATGGTTTGTTGCCGGATTTGAAAAATATTCCGGACGTGAAGCGGAAATGCCTTTTGATCAGCACTGGCTGATCAGCCTGCTTGCTCCGCGGCCGGTTTGCATCGCCAGCGCATCAGAAGACTGGTGGGCTGACCCTAAAGGGGAATTTTCCGCCGGAGTGCATGCTTCGGAAGTTTACCGGTTGTTCGGAGTTGACGGCCTTGCCGGAGAAAATCTGCCCCCGGCAGGTCAGAAAATCAATGGTGCAGTCAGTTATCACTTGAGAGCGGGCAAACACGATCAGATGCCGGAGGATTGGCAGCACTACTTTGAGCTTGCGGACATTTTTCTGAAAAACAGAAGCATGCTTCAAGTGTGAACCGGAAAACACGGCGGAAGATTTTCTGATTGACCGGAAAGATCACTGATCAAGACTGACTTTTACCGGGGAAGCAACGTTGATGGTGTCCGGAGCTACTTTACAGCTCATGGCGATAATTTTCACCCCGGCACGGGCCGCGTTTCTCAAGGTTTTGCCGAATTCCGGATCCATGGCATCATTGGGGCGGAAAATTTCCGCCTCCTCCATTTGAATAACTAAAAATAAATATGCTTCAAATCCGTCCTGCACACATTGGATCAATTCATTGAGGTGTTTTACGCCCCGCCGGGTCGGCGCGTCCGGAAACATGACCATGCCGTTATTTTCCAGCGTAACCCCTTTTACCTCAATAAATGTCCTCCGTTCTCCGTCCTGCACGGCAATATCAAAACGGGAACTGCCGTGAACCACCTCCCGGCTGAATACCGCATCGGGGGAAAACCAGCCGGAATTTTTCAGCCACTCCAGTGCCGCATCGTTGGGAATTTGCGAGTCAATATTTATAAGCAGATCTTTTTTCCCGGAGCGTTTCTTTTTTACAGCAATCAGATCGTAGGCGGTTTTCCGGGCGGTACCGGAGGCGGAAACCAGAAACACTTCTGTTCCCGGCAGCAGCAGTTCCCGGCAGCGTCCGGTATTTTTGACATGAACGGTTTCACGTTTTCCCGCTATTTCAACTTCGGCGACAAAACGGTTGGGGCGGCTCAGAAATTTCCCGGAAACAACATGATAATACTGCATGAAAACACCCTCAATCCAGCGATATTTTCCGGGTCGTCCAGTCGCGGTACTTTAAAAAGTTTTCCCGGTTCCAGACCACGTCTTCCTGAACCAGAAAGATTTCCGGGCGTTCGCTCATTGAACGCAGCAGCCGGAACAGACGTTTCTGCATCGCCCGGTCAAAGGGACAGGTGTCAAGCCATAAAACCAGTTTATCGTCCTTTTTCAGGGAAAACAAATTACGGTGCATCCATTGCAGTTCATTGAATATATCAATTTCTTTGCGGCCGTGCCCGAAATGTTTTAAAGTTGACGCCCGCTGCCGGTTGTAGATGGTGATATCTCCGGTACGGGGCAGGGGGCCTAAACGGTAATTTTCACGCCATACCATTACTTCGCCCGGAATATCGCATTTTTTCCACTCTTCCAGGGCGCAGTCGCCGTTTAATAGGTGCAGAGTTCTCATGTCGGATTTTAGTTTGAAATTTACTGTTATTCAGCGTATTGCAATTTTTTTATGTACAGACAGTGTCCGCTCTGCCAATTCAAGCATACGGCAGCTGTTTTCTCCAATGAATTCCGGTTCAATTGTGTCATTCAAGCGTCCGGCAAAGACACTTTCCGGATTGATTATGCCGGTAATGGAGCCGACCGTGGCGCCGTTGCAGTCAGTGTCAAGACCGCCCATTACCGCCAGCGCAGTATTGCGGTCAATGGTGAAGTTGCCATACAGCAGAGCCATGACCACAATCTGCATATTATTTATGGCGTGCACCCAGGATAAATTGCAATATCTGGTGTCAACTTTATCCATGAATTGTTCCCAGCTTGCACACTCATTTTTCCATTCCAGAGATTTCCGCACTGCCTCTGCAAGGCGGCAGTTTGCCGGGATCTCCGAAAGTCCGATCCGGATCAGCTTTTCCGGGTCGTTTTCCACAAAGGCTCCACTGATCAATGCGGCCATGAACATTTCCGCATAAATGCCGTTTTTAGTATGTGTCCAGCAGGCATCGCGGTAGGCCAGCGAAGCGGCAAGTTCCGGTTCACCCGGTACAGCATAGCCCCAGAAATCCGCCCGGATTGCCGCGCCGATCCATTCCCGGTAGGGATTGTTGAAGCTGCGGGTAAACCCAGGCGTGGCATTGCCGCCCGGAACACCGGTTCTCGGACGGAGCATATTGTAATTCAAAATCGCCTGGGTCTCCGCAGTGCATAATTTATTGTAGGGCAGATGGGAATTCCAGGCGTCAGCCACATCAAACCATTGAAAATCAATGCCTTTTTCCTCCATAACCCGGAGCCCGATCAAAGTGTAGTGTATATCGTCATCCGGCTCCATGCAGCAGATGTTTTCCCGGCAGGAACGGGGGCACCAGATCCCGGGATAATCACTGCGGAAAAAGTTATTCAACTCCCATTCGCCCTGTTCAACCAGCATTTCATGTATCCAGCTTCTGGATTTACCCTCCACCGGTTTACCCAGAGCGCACCCCACAGCGCGGCCGCGCCACGCCCCGTGGTAACGGTTCAGCAAGTCCCGGCCGGTGCCGTTAAATCCGAGATGCCGCGGCCCATCCGGACGGAGTTTCCGGATTTCTTCAAGTCCGTCCGGTTCTTCATACGGCCAGTCCGGACGCATAGGCAGATTTTGCAGCCGGCGGAAAATATCTTCCAGTTCCGGCGTCCAGCTGTCTTTTTCCACCTCGAATGCTGCACAGCGGGAACGGATTTCTTCAGGAACATCAAAACCCTCTTCCTGCAGCTGCTGTATTTCTGCTTTTAACAACTCCAGCGGTGCCGCCCATCCCGAAATTAACATTTTTTCTCCTGAATTGAATTTTTAATTTATGCAATACCGGATCTGAACATTCCGGATAGAGCGGTATTTAATATATTTTTCCCTGCAGCTGCTGATAGAGCTGAAAAGGTTTTTTTGCTTCCATTTGAAGCATTGGACCGGAGACTTTAATTCCTCTTTGCCGCAAAGCTTCCTCCCAGTTTTCCGGTTTATCTCCCTCATCAAATCCGATGGCCCGGGCTTCAGTACCCGGCGCCCCGTAAAGCAATGCCGCCACCCCGCTCCATGGCGTTGCCCCGTAACACATGGCGCAAGGTTCACAACTGGTTGCCAGCATACAGTTTTTCAAATTCAAAGTGCCAAGCTTATATTGAGCCCGGGAATAGGCGGTCATCTCTGCATGCGCCCAGGATTGACCGGCAGGAACCACGGAATTAACTCCGGCGGCTGTCAATTTACCGGTGTCGAGATCAAAAACCGCCGCGGCAAACGGGCCCCCGGTTTTCTCCTCCACATTCCGGCAGGCGAGTTCGATGACAAAACGCATTTTTTCTTCATCTGATGCCATAATGACGGAAAGATTTTCTTTTTCCATTTTTTCCAGCCACGGCGGCATATTTATTGCCGGGGTGAGAATTTCTTTACTGTCAGCACATCTGCATTTGCGCAAAGATGGCAAAAATGAAAATAAAAAACATTTTTTCACGTTTTTTCTGCCTTGATTTCAGGTGTGTTAAAATAATTTCACCCATAAAATAACCTCAAAATTGGCCATGTCAAGCACGGTATTTAAATATTTCTTATTCTTGGCGGCTTGGGAAATCTATTGCCGGCAGGGAAATTACCTGCCATAATAAAAATAAATATGCCGTAAATTAAGTAAAATTTATTTTATAATTTATTATAAATTGGACTTGACAATAAAATATCCTCATGTATTGTAGCTCATAGAGCGGCCGGACAGACGTGTTGAAGGTTTAATGAAAAATATTTTTTCCATAATTTTGATTTTTATCTCAACAGCAATACTGGCGGCGGGGGGAACTTGGGGTGCCGTCCCGCCGGATGGACGGAAAATATTGACCGACGCTGTCGAACGCAGCAGAAAAATGAGTTTCACTGCGGACACCAGAGCCGTGGTTTACCAGTTTGCCTGGAAGAGCGAAAAAGAATCCGAAGAAGACGTGAAGTATTCCCGTTATGTGTCTGATGACGGTCAGGTGCTTTTGCGGCTGGATGTTGCCAACTGGCTGCCGGGAGAAGAATATTATCTGCACAATAAATATGGCTGGTTTGGCGTAATCAGCGGCTCGGCGGCGCAAATAACCGATATACCGTTATTGCGGCACTTTGAACTTAATCATGCCGGTATTGATGAAAAAATCCTCTCTTCAGCGGAATACCGGATTAAAGAAATCTGGCACAATCAGCGCCGGTGTTTTGAGCTTACCCTGGTGAACGACTCCGTAACCGCATCAAACGGGCAGAATGCAAAATCATTTAGAAAATCCGACAGCAACAATGTTGAACCGGCAGTGCGCCGGGTATTTGTCATCGATCGGAATAATGGATTTATCTATATCCGGAAAGATTTCAATCAAAAGGGAGAGGAGATACTTTCGGTCGATCTTGGCCGGGTTGACTTCACTCCTCCGGCAAAGAAACTTTTCAAACTTCCCCGTCATGTGGAGTATCAGATGAATAGTGTCCGGCAGTTTCAGGATTATATGACAGATGACGTTATGTTTCAGGATGATAGTGTATGGCCTCAAATCCGGGATTTTCTGGTGTCACTTTGGCAGAGAATGATGTGGAGTTTGCGTTCGTTTTTCTCCCGGTTGTTGGATTACGGCAGGTACATTGCCGCGGCGGCGGGGATTTGCTGTATTGGGAGTATAATTGTTATCTGTATGACATACGGCAGGCGCACTGAAAATAAAAATTGAAAAGTTGATTGGAGAAAAAACTAAAATTGTATTCAGATTTTCTGCATTTTTTAACCGTTGAACTATAACCGCAAAGAGAGGGCAGGGTATGAACAAAGTTTGGTTTGCGCTGGTTACGGGATCATTATTAACCTTTAATCTCCCCGCTGATGATGAGGCGAAAAAAATCTGGGATAGAGCTTCTGAGAATATTAAAAATGTTACTTTTACCGCCACAACTTCTACCGGCGCGGGAAAGTTTAAAATAACCCAGAAGATGTTTCAGTTGAAAAACCCGGATGGCAGTGTGTTCAGGCGCTTGGAAACATCAAATCCGTCAGGCAGTACAACGTTGACGATCACCAATCTTACCGGAAAATATGAAATCAATCCCGGAAAAAAGAAAATATTAAAAATCGATTACAAGCCGGAAAAAGAGCTTCCGGAACTGTCGGAATACGCTTCTTATGAACTGAAATCCGGCAGTTATGACAATGTAGACTGCTATGTGGTCACCCGGCGTATTGCGGAAAGTCCGCAGGTACTCGACAAACTTGAGAAGTGGGTCGCACCGATTATGAAAACCACAAATAAAGAGGAGTTGAGAAAGGCTGTGTTGCGTTCATTTCCGGCAGTAAACATATATTATATCGGTAAAGACAATGATTTTCTTTATTGCCGGGAATACTATTCGTTTTCCGGCCGGTTTATCGGCAAAGTTGCCTATAAAAATGTGAAAATAGGTGGTAAAATTGATAAATCATTGTTTGAGCTGCCGGTGGGATATTCAACGGAATATGCTTATACCGGAGCCGAATTTCTCAAAAACTCGGGCGAACTTAATAAAAGTGATACGCAATCAGCGAAGAGACATCCGCTGGCGAAAAAGCATGGTGTTCCGGATACCGGCACACAGGTTTACAACTGGGGATTGCGAAATCTTGACGCCATCGGAAGATTTTTTCTCGGTGCCGCAATAGTTTTAATCATTGTTCTGATGGCAATTAAAATAAAATCACGTTCTGCCCGGTAAAAATATTGCTGATATATGGAAAAACAGCATAAAATCAGGTTTGAAATCGGCCGGATAATATGAAAAATCCGTTGTCACAGGAGAAAAAATGAGAAAAGCAGCGTATTGGCTCATGTGGGGACTGATAGTGGTGCTGTTTGCGGCGGCGGCAGGTATTTTGTATCGTGATGAACTGAGCAGTATTGCAATGGTTCTTCCCGGTGAACATGAGTCGCAGAATTATTACCGTCAGGCAAAAAAATTCCTGCGGAATCAGGACTATCCCGAGGCCCTTGACGCATTGCTGAAATATTATGATTTGTCTTTCAGAAAAGATTACCCTGCCAATGCTGGAAGCCGCGGATCATTTGCTATGGCAACCTGGGATGAACTTGCCGGAGAGTACCCTCCGGCAAAAGAAAAAA
>CASECL010000108.1 GCA_949286445.1 uncultured bacterium
AAACCCCGATCTTAAAACAGATGATTTACGGATAAAGTTTCTTAAATTCCGGGAGGCGATCGAACCGGATTTTTTTGTCAGGCAATAAATTGCATACCCGCCGGCAAAGAGAAACACGCACGCCAGCAATTGTACACTCCAAAATTTATCATCCCGGTTTGCCCCATACGCGGTCAAAACTCCGGTCAAGACAAAAAACAACAATAAAATTTCATGAGTAATGGCAGATACCAGGCATATTTTCCGGGAAAAACGGCAGCTTAATAGAGTGAACATCGCGAAAATTGCGGCCATTCCCCAAAAAAGCACCGCGTAAGCCAAAGCGTCTCTGTTAATATTGCCCTCCCCCCCCGCCGTACATACAGAACATGCCCCAGCAGAAACAGAAAATATCCGCCACAGCAAAAATTGCCGCAGAGAAAAATTTTACCGCCGCAGGAATATTTTTTCTTCTCCTGGCCTCAAAACTTTTTTTATCTTCCGGCTGATCCATAAATAACTGCCCTGATTTGCCGTTTGGGATTAATTTTTCTCAAAGATGAATATAATCTCAAATTTCTCTGTATGCAACTTTGTATAAATTGAAATATGATATTTTTGTTTAACGGATTATTTTCAACGTTAACTATCCAACAGCAAAAAAGCTGATTCAGTAAATGCCATTAACCCGATTTGCAAATCAATTTTTCCATGCTAAATTACTTGGGATTACCGGAAATCAACAGAGTTTTCCTTTTTTTCCTGACATCTCGGGTGTCCGGGAAATTGCCGGAGCAAAGGTTGCTGCAAGCTGGAATAAAATACAATGAAAATAAAAATATCAGCTGTTTCCGCCCTGCTTTTCATTTTTGCACTTATATATTCTCTTTACACTCTTTATGCCGGAGATGACGCCGGTGACAAAGGAGAATATTACTATTCCCGGGGAGAATACTTTGATGAACACGGAGATCCGGAAAAAGCTTATCTTAATTTTCAGCTCTCGGCCTTGAACGGATCTGTCGATGGAAAAACCATGCTTGCCTATTGCTATGCCACCGGAATGGGGACGCCGAGAAATTACCGGAATGCGTTTAAACTTTTCCGGGAAGCGGCGGAAGCCGGAGATGAAGCCGGTGCATTTAATCTTGCCGTGGCATACGAATTGGGACACGGTACCGGACGCGATATGAATAAAGCATTTTACTGGTATAAAAAATCAGCGGAAAAAGGCGATATTGATGCCATGTATGAACTGGCGGAATGTTACAGTGCAGGAGCCGGAACGCCTGAAAATCCGGATCAGGCCTTATTCTGGATAAATAAAGCAGTTGCGGAAAACCACCCTGCCGCCATGAATTTTCTGGGATCGCACTTTAAACAGAAAGGTGATGAGAAAAAGGCGTTTTCTCTTTTTTGCAAAGCGGCGGCGGCAGGAAACGCGGCGGCCCAATATAATCTGGGAATTTGTTATTTTGAGGGAAAAGGAACACAAAAGTCATTAACCCCGGCACTGGAGTGGCTGAAAAAAGCGGCGGAACAGGAAAATATTGATGCGCTGTTGAAACTGGCGGAAATCTATTCCGGCGGCATCGGCGTGGAAAAAGATGAAGCTCAAGCCGTGTTGCTGCGGCAAAAGGCAAAAGAGTTACGTCTCCAGCAGGAGATGCGGCCGGAGGATTTCAATGATTTTTTCAGCAGGGTTTCGGCAACTCTCCAGCAGGATAATTACGGAGAATCTCTACGGCAATTCCGCTGGTTCTGCCGGGAGTGGCGAGAATATAATTCATGGCTTGATGAATGGACCCGCTGGGAAAAATTGTTTAAGAATTACCCTGAAGCTGAATTATTTTTAGCCAAAGCACTTGAGAAACTGGAAGCGGAAATTCTGGATGGGGATTATTCCTCAAAAAATGTCAACGGGGTTTTGAAAATCAACCGTTTTTTAAATCGCAACCACAACACAATTGCGTTTTACAAAGAGTTTCTGAAACGCAATCCGGAGAGGGCAAAACGCTACTGGACAGCGGATTATCTACTGCTTTTCGTGGAAAACAATGAATATGAAACTGCATCAGAATTGACTTATCCGCTTCGTGAGTTTAATTTGCAAAAGAGAATTTATCAGAAATTAACTATGTTGAAAAATGAAGACAGCAATATGCAAAAAGCGAAAGCACATTTTGAAAAAGTAACTGCCGCTCTGGTTACCCTGCTGCAAAAACAGGGTAATATTCAGGAAGCAGAAAAAATGCAACAGGAAATGCTGCAGATTTTGAAAGCGGATAATAACAGACAATAAATATCTTTTAAGCTGCGGCATTATATTGGACGGCTGTTTCTTCTGATAAGCGGACAACATTTAAAGCCGGATGTGGATAACGTTCAAAATCAAAAGGTAATATGACAAATCTTCAGACGATGTGATAACTTCTACACCTTAATCAGTACCGGGATTTGTTTTATGATTGAATCAATTTGCTGCATTGTTCACGAAAATATTCATACTTCTATTTGCGGTGCAATTTTAATCGGCATTATTTTTATTGCAAGCTCAATATTTTTCTTTTTTAAATCATTATCATGGGTGGACTTAGCATCTTTCATGAGAGATAGCAGAATAAAATATGAAATTATTATTCAAACAGAAGCTGTTTACGTGGTTTCCTGTCTATGATGTTTATGATGAAAATGGAAATGTTATTTTCACGGTTAAAAGGATTTTGACATTCAGGTACAATGCAAAAATTTATGATAAAAACGGTGCTGAAGCCGGTGTGATCAGGGAAAAATTAACATCTCTTTTCCGGCGTCATTTTGAGATTGAAGTTTTTGGAATGAGTATTGGGTGTATAATCAGGGAACTGTCAATCTTTATTCCCCGCTTTACGCTGGAGCTCAAAGACTGGAAAGTAACAGGCAACTGGCTGGAATGGAATTACACTATTTCCTCGCCTCGCGGTGAAGTTGCGGCCATTACCAAACATCCATTCACCTGGGGAAGCAACTATGAAATCGAGATAAAAGATCCCGGTGATGCACTGGCGGCACTGATGGTAGTCCTTGTCGCTGATGCCACAAAATACTCACGGAGCCGGTAAAAAAGTGACTTCGGAAAATTCTGCAATCAAATAAATTTAGCACTCAGCAATGTTCAAATTAAAGTAAAATAACAGGTAATTGTTGTTCTATGTCCCTTTTCATGGTAAATCAAAACGATAGTTTCTGACCGCCTTGCTTTGGTTTACTTTTCTTTTCCCGCAACAAAAATAATGCGGTGTGCTGTGATGTGCGGTAAAGCAATTTCCGGTGGCTTACTACTCCCCCTGGTGGGATAAAAACGATAGTTTCATACCGCTTTTCTTTTGTTTACTTTTCTTTTCTCGCGAAAAGAAAAGTA
>CASECL010000109.1 GCA_949286445.1 uncultured bacterium
GAGGTCACCCAGCTGCCGTAAATCGTTTTCTGATCATGAATGATGTCCGGACTGGGATTGAATGAACAGGTGCCGCCTTCTCCGACAAAGGCGATTTTTCCCCATTTCCGGGTGGCGCGGATTGCCAGCTGGCGGCCCGGATCGGCGGCGGAACAGTCAAAAGCGCGTTCCACGCCATTGCCGTCAGTGAGAGCTTTCACTTCATCCAGCGCGGTTTTGGAAGACGGCACCACATGATCCGCCAGCCCCAGTTTCAACGCCAGTTCCATGCGTTCAGCGGAGGTGTCCGAACCGATAAGTTTCTGTGCGCCAAGTGCTTTGCAAAGCATAAGACATGCCAGTCCCACCGGGCCGAGCCCGACCACCAGCACCGCATCATTGCCGGACACTCCCACCTTTTCAATCGCTTCATAAACCGTGCCGAATCCGCAGGCAATCTGAGCTCCGTCAGCATAGGTCAATTCATCCGGCAGTGCCACCAGATCTTTTTCCTCTGCCAGCAAATACTCCGCCATGCCGCCATCCCGCTGCCAGCCGTAGGCGCGGCGGTAAGGACTGGTACAGCTGATCATATACCCTCTCCGGCAGTCATTGCATACTCCGCACCCGGAAATGTGATACACCACCACCCGGTCTCCCTCCTTGAAACGGCGGCAGCCCGGCCCGGCAACGACAATCTGACCGGAGGGTTCGTGTCCGGCGATCATGCCGTCCTGATAACCTTCCGGACCTTTGCCGGTGTGTTCATGATAAATGCAGCGGATATCGCTGCCGCAGATGGTGGAGGCTTTCATTTTGATCAGCACTTCACCGTGTCCGGGGGTGGGGACATCAAATTCACGGAGTTCAACAGTGGAATTTCCCGGCAGGATCGCGCCGGTCATTTTTTTGGGTATATTCATAATTTTCTCCTGATGTTAATTGGAAAAATTTGACATTTTACCAATTCTGCGTTAATTTACGTTAAATATAATTTATTTAACTTGCATGCGGAAAGCAAGGGCTTTCCGTCTTTTAACGCGGAACTAACGTCATGAACCGGAAAATAACCCTTGCTGATATTGCCTTTGCCGCCGGAGTTTCCGCCATGACCGTCTCCCGGGCAATAAACGGCCGCCCCGGAGTGAGCGAGGACGAGAGAAAACGCATTGCCGAACTGGTGAACGCCATGAATTACGTTCCCCGGCGCACGGCAAGAGAATTATCTTCCGGCCGGCTGTCCCAGACGGTGGGGGTGGTGATCCCCCATATTGCCAATACCATTTTCCCGGAAATGCTTCAGAATATTGAAAATGTCCTGTCTTCCAATGGTTACCGCCTGCTTTTGTGCTGCAGTTACAATAACCCGGTAAAGGAGTTTCACGAAATTTCCGCCCTGCTGGAACGCCGGGTGGACGGTATTATCTGGAGTCCGATCTTTATGGAAGAGAGCCGTAATGCGGCGGAACTGATTTTCCGGGAGAAGTGCCCGCTGGTGTTTCTCGACCGCCGTATTCCGGATGTGGAGGCGGACGCAGTGGTGGTGGATGATTACGAGGGAGCTCTGGCTATGACCGGACACCTGATCCGGAACGGAGCGGCCACGGTGGGATATCTGGGAGCGAGAACATTTTCCTATGTGGCAATGGAGCGGCTGCGGGGATACCGTGACGCCTTGAAACAGCACGGCATAAAAGAAAATCCCCTCTGGATTATCGATGCCGGTTCTGACGTGGCGGCGGGTCGCAGCGCGGCGGCGGAACTCTGGAGCCGGAAAGGCCCCCGGCCTGAGGCGTTATTCTGTTTCAACGATCCGCTGGCTCTGGGGACGGAACAGGAATTACTTAATCTGGGGGTGAAAATCCCGGATGAACTCCTGCTGGGAGGTTTTTCCAATACACTGGAGTCAGAGATTGCCCGGGTGCCGATCAGCAGTGTTTTTCAGGATGCCGCCAATCTGGGCAGGACGGCAGCTTCAATGCTTTTAAGCCGGATGATCAGTGTAAATTACCGGGTTTCACCTTCAACCCGGGTAATTAAAACCCATCTGGTGGTCAGAGAGTCTTCTTCGCCTTCAATGACAAAAACTGTGCAGCAGTAAAGTTTTTCCTGCGGTAATGCCAGCGGAAATCAAGATATGGCAACGAAAAATCAAACCGTTTTTTCCGTTTCGCCCATATTGCCGGATTTGTTTTCACCGGCGGCGCGTTCCACAATTTTTTTCAGATGCGCCAGTTTCAATCCCGGCGGATTGGACGGGGAAATACGCGGCAGTTTGCCGTTTTCCCGGTAAATTTGAATGCCGTTTTTCAAATACACGGTGCCGTCGGGTGTTACCGATAAACTGTTGAATCCGCCCCGGGCCGCGGTTATCCGGATGCCCAGCACTTTGAAAAAATTCTCCACCGCCTCCGGCATCCGCCCGAAACGGTCGGCCACCTCCAGACGCAATTCCTCCAGTTTGGGTACGCTTTCCACCGAAGTTGCCCGGCGGTAAAGATCAAAGCGTACCCTTTCATCGCCGATGTAACGCCGGGGTATGGCGGCGGGAAGCCGTTTTTTATCCGGACTGGAAGAGGCAAAAATCACAAAGTCAAGACCGAGTGACACCTCCGGCAGAAAGGTTATTTTTTTGCCTTTCAGTGCGGCAATTTCCATTTTCAGCAAATGGCAGTAGAGTTCAAACCCGATGGCGTTAAGGTGTCCGCTCTGTTCCGCCCCCAGCAGATTTCCCGCGCCGCGGATCTCCAGGTCCCGGATCGCCAGCTGCATACCGCTGCCCAGCTGGGAACAGCGGCGGATGGCGGAAAGCCGTTTTCTGGCATCTGAGGTTATGGAAAGATATTCCGGCAGCAGCAGATAGGCGTAAGCCTGATGTTTCCAGCGGCCCACCCGGCCCCGGAGCTGGTAAAGTTCAGCCAGTCCGAAGCGGTCGGCATTTTCAATAATAATAGTATTGGCATTGGGTACGTCCAGACCGGATTCCACGATGGTTGTCGATATCAGACAGTCAATTTTCCCCTCAATGAAATCCGCCATGATGGCGGAAAGTTCGTGTTCCTCCATCTGGCCGTGGGCAACGGCAAACCGCACCTCCGGCAGCAGGGCGCGCAGCTGAGCGGCCTTTCTTTCAATATCAAAAATCCGGTTGTGCAGATAATAAACCTGACCGCCCCGGTCGATTTCAGCATTGATCGCTTCGGCCACCGCATCCTGATCCGGCGGCGAAATAACCGTTTTCACCGGGAGGCGGGCCCGGGGGGCGGAAAGCAATGTGCTCAGATCCCTGGCTCCCGCCATGGCCATATACATAGTGCGGGGAATGGGGGTGGCGGACATGCTTAAAGTATCAACCTCGGTGCGCTTTGAACGCAGAAATTCCTTCTGCCGCACGCCGAAACGCTGTTCCTCGTCAATGATAATCAACCCCAGATCAGCGAATTCCACCCGGGATGAACAAAGTTTGTGGGTGCCGATAATTATATCAATCCGGTGCTCACGGAGACGCCGGATAATATCTTTTTCCTCCCCGGCACTGCGCAGGCGGCTGAGAAAATCTATATTTACCGGGTGTCCGGCAAAACGTTCCCGGAACGAAAAGTAATGCTGCTGCACCAATACCGTAGTAGGCGCGATTACCGCCACCTGTTTACCTGCCAGTACCGCTTTGAATGCCGCCCGCATGGCAACTTCGGTTTTGCCGAAGCCGACGTCGCCGCAGAGCAGCCGGTCCATTGGACGGGGGGCTTCCATATCGGCAGAAATTTCCGCCGCGGCTTTGGTCTGATCCGGAGTGTCAGGGTAGGGGAACGCCGCGGCAAAAAGTTTTTCCTCCAGTTCGAACTTTGGAAAGGCAATACCCGGAGCCGCCTGCCGCGCAGCCTGGAGACGCAATAAATCCGCAGCATAAGACCGGATCGAACGCTGAGCCTTTATCTGGGTATTCTGCCAGGTGCCTGACCCGGCCCGGCTGAGGGTGACTTTGCCCGGTGAACCGAAATAACGGGTTATCTGATTGCTTTGCAGCATGGATATATACATTATGGCGGAGTCGGCAAATTCCATAACCGCCACCTCCCGTTTGACGCCGTTGCTCTCCAGCTCCCGCAGTCCCCGGAAAATCCCGATGCCGGCACCTAAATATACCGCATAGTCACCCTCGGCAAGTTCAGCCGAAGAAAGTGCCAGATTGTTGTCATCATCACTTTCAGAAGCAGTTTTATTTCCGGCGGATTTTCCACCCTTGTCTTTCATACTGCCGCCGGAGTCAATCCCCGGAGTTTTGCGCTCGTAAGCCCGGGCGGAAAAGAGTTCCCGCTCCGGAATGACCAGAAGTTTTTCCTCCGGCAGCAGAAACGCCCCGGAAATAATGCCCACATCAAAAATCAGATTTCTGCCGGAAAGTCCCTCATTTTCACACCATTTTTTCAGCCCGCCGATATTTTCCGGGGCATTGGCAAGCACCGTTACAGTGTAATCCCGGTCAAGATAACTTTTCAGCGAATCCACCAGCGTCCGGCGGAGCGCATCAATCGCACCGAATTTCCATTCCCCGCCGACCCCGGCCAGTTCCGCCAGCCGGGTGAATGGAGCAAATACTCCGGCATTAACCCCGGAATGTTTTCCGGCGGCACCGCCGGCATTGGCAGAAAATTCAACGGTTTGAAATTTTTTCAGTTCCCCGTCCCAGCGCAGCAGATTTTCCGGCGGCAGGCCGGGGCGGGACAGGGCGGCGGAAATTTCCTCACTGCCGTAAATCACCAGCAGATCTTTTTCGGGATCAAGCCAGTCAAAAAAGTCGGTTTTTTCCTGTGCTTTGGCCGCCGCACCGTAGGGCCGGGGCGCAATCAGACGGTAATTTGCCGGACTTTCTCCGGTGGACCGCTGGGTTTCCGGGTCGAAAAAACGCATGCTGTCGATTTCATCGCCGAAAAATTCCACCCGGCAGGGCGCGTTTTCCGACGGGGAAAATATATCAATTACCCCGCCGTGTCTGGCAAATTCGCCCGCCAGCTTTACCTCCACTTCATCATCGTAATCCATGGACACCAGTTTTTCCGCCAGCTCCTCCGGGGAAATATTCATGCCGGAAACAAGCTCAATGCCGCCGCCGGCTTTTTCCGGCGGAGGTACCGGAGATAAAAAAGCGTGGATGCTTCCGGTCATCACCGTGCCGTCCGGCGAACGGGAAAATTGATCCAGAGCCGCCGCCCGGGCGGTTTCATCAGTGATAATGGAAAATTTTCCCCGGGAATTTTCCGGCAGCAGCAATATTTCCCTCCGGTCGCCAGTCAGCCTGGAAAAGGCGGCCAGCGAACTCTTTAACGCCTCCGCTCCCGCCAGATCCGGCAGTATTGCCAGCACCCGGCGGTATTTTCCTCCGGTATACAGCAGACGCTCCAGCGCGACCGGAAGAACGGAAAAATCCACCCCGAAAAAACAATTTTCCCCGCCGTCGGCAGAAGTCTGTTTTGCCGCTGGAAGTTTTCCGTTAAGAAAAGCTTCCAGTTTTTTTGTCCACTTTTTATTATTTTTTTCTTGACTTTTTTGCATTTTGCGGTATATTTATA
>CASECL010000110.1 GCA_949286445.1 uncultured bacterium
ACGATCGAGGAACAAACCGATCTTGCCTGAGCAATAAGAAAATCATAGCAGGAATGAGCAGAAAGTATTCTTATTGACTGCCTTACGCTGTGGATAAATAATCTGCTTTACCACAATGCAGACTTCTCTGAAGACCGGATGAAACAGGAGTGCGCCGCGGTGACAGAAGCATTGAATGAATTCAGCGGCACGGTCGTAATGGTGATCAATGAGGTGGGCCTCGGAATCGTGCCGGATAATCCCCTCGCCCGGCTTTTCCGGGATTGTTCCGGAAGATGTGCCCAGTTTTTTGCCGCGGCGGCGGACGAGGTGTATTTCTGCACTTGCGGTATTCCGCTGAAAATAAAACCGTCCGGCTTTCTGCCGGATCAAAATACAAAATAAATCCGGAGTAAGCAAAAGTGTCATATTATTATCAGGAAATTATCGACCGGGTTGAACCGGAAGACAATCATTACCGTGAACTTGCCAGACAGCATATCATTGACTTTACCATGCCCCGCTGGGCATTGGGACGGGTTCTGGATCTGGCGGTGGACATGGCGGGAATGACCCGGGATCTGAAAATCCCCACCCGGCGGAAAAATATCGTTCTTATGGCCGGAGATCACGGAGTGGTAGCGGAAAATGTCACTCCGCAGCCCCAGAGCGTAACCTTTCAGATGGTGAAAAATTTTGTCTCCGGCGGCGGCGGAATCAGTGTGATTGCCCGTTCCGTCCGGGCCAACGTGGTGGTGGCCGACCTGGGAGTAAATGCCGATTTAAGTGAATTTGTCCAATCCGGTAAAGTGATTGATCTCAAAGTAAAACCCGGTACCGGCAATCTGGCAGCAGGCCCCGCCATGACCCGGGAGGACGCGGTTAAAGCCGTGGAAAACGGCATGCGCCTGGCAGAAAAACTTGCCCCGGAAACCGATGTCTTCGCCACCGGGGAAATGGGAATTGGCAATACTACGCCAAGTTCTGCCATTGTAAGTGTTTTCGCCGGCGTCTCCGACCCGATATCACTGGTTGACAAAGGTGCCAACCTGCCGGAAAACCGTCTCCGCCACAAAGCCGATGTTATTAAACGCGGTATCGAAATCAACCGTCCCGATCCGGCCGACGGGTTGGATGTCCTGAGCAAGGTGGGAGGGTTTGAGATCGGCGGAATTGCCGGACTGATCATCGGGGCGGCGGCATGCCGCAAACCGGTGGTGGTGGATGGCTTTATTTCCAGTGCCGGAGCTCTGATTGCCGCTTCGCTTTGCCCGGTATGCAAAGATTACATGATCCTTGCCCACGGCAGTATGGAACGCGGACACGGGAAAATGGTTGAATTGCTGGGTAAAAAGCCCCTGCTTGACCTGAATTTGCGTCTGGGTGAAGGCACCGGAGCCGCGCTGGCCATGCCGCTGCTGGACGCTGCTTCCGCGCTGATGAACGAAATGTCCACCTTTGAATCAGCCGAAGTTACCAGTGAGGGATTGTGAAATATCTGCGTCAAATTCTGGCGGCATTCTCCATGCTGACCGTATTTCCGGTACCGGATGTGAATATTAAAGGTGAAGACATCGCCGGGGGGGTGAAATTTTTTCCATTAGTCGGCATGGTGCTGGGCATGCTGCTTTTTGCCGTTGCCATGGGCCTGGAAGAGGTATTTCCTCCGCTGCCGGCGGCGGCAATATTGACGATACTTCCGGAATTCTTTACCCGGGGTTTTCACCTTGACGGCCTGGCTGACTCTGCGGACGGGCTTTTAAGCAGCCGGTCCAGAGAGCGGATGCTGGAAATTATGAAAGACAGCCATACCGGAAGCATGGGAGTATTGGCAATCGTTTCAGTGATGCTGCTGAAGTTTGCCGCCTTATCAGAGATTGCCGCCGGTACGGCCAATCTGCTTCCGGTGTCTGCCGCACTGGCCTCCCTGGGCGGAAGATGCGCCATTGTTATGTATATAGCGTTTTCCCGTTACGCCAGAAAGGAGGGTACCGGCAAGGCCCTCTTTGAACGCAGCCAGAAAACCGTCGCTGTTGGTGCGGCAATATGTTTCGGGGTAATTTCTCTGCTGTTTTCCTCTCCGCTGACCGCGGCGGTGCTGACTGCTGCGCTGTTATGCCTGACTGCGGGGTGGAAAGTATTCTGCACCCGTGCCATCGGCGGAGCCACCGGAGATACGGTAGGAGCCTGTGAGGAAATGGGGGAAACTCTGATTTTAATGCTTCTGGCAGTACTGCCCTGATTTTTGCCGCAATATTTTGTGCCGCAGATGGAATTTTTGTCATCCTCTGCGGCATTTTTTATCTGCCAATGACGCCATTATAACAATGTTTCAAGCACAAAAGTTTATGTTTCCTGATATTTTTGAAAAAAAACAGTCAGGAGTACTTGAATAATGACCGGACGGTCATTATATTACCGGAAAATATGGATTATCCGGAAGCGGATCATCATCAAAACACACACCGCAATAAATTGAATAGCATGGTATTACAACATCAAAATTCTGAAAGAATTATTATGTGTTCAAGGTGTTGCGAATGTGATCTCCGGGTTCCGTTTTTTTCAGCTTGGAAGTAAACAAAATAATCATATTTTTACATTTTGGAGCAAAAGACAGATGAAACAGACAACTTTTTTGATGGCTTTGGCAGTGCTCGCCGTATTCACCGGATGCTCAAAACAGGCAAAAAAATCCGGCGGCGAAAGGGAAACCCGGGTAAATATCATGCAGCTGGAAAAACGTAATTTCCGCCGTCAGATACCGCTTCAGGGCACCGTAATGCCGGTGGAGTACGCCACCATATCTGCAAAAATAAACGGCACGCTGGAAATTCTCAAGGTCGATGAAGGCGACCGCCGCAAAAAAGGCGATTTTCTCTTTGGCATTGACCGCCAGGTATTGGAAAACCAGGTGGTGGTGAAAGAGGATGAAATCAAGGTTAAGGAAGCGGCGTTGAAGAATGCGGAATTCGCCCTGAAAAGCGTGGAAATATCCTGTTACAAAGCCAAACTTGATTACGACCGGGCTCTGACGCTCCGGAAATCCAACGCCATCAGTCAGTCGGAGTTTGAGTCCATTGAGACCCTTTATAAAAAACAGCAGAATGATGTTTTATCAGCGCAGGCGGAGATCGTAACCTCCAAAGCTCAGCTAAAACAGGCTCAAAGCGATTTGGAGATTGCCAAAAAGAATTTGGATGACTCCGTAATAAAAGCACCCTTTGACTGCGTGATTGCAGATAAATATGTGGAGGAAAAAGAATACGTTTCCGCCGGACAGAATATTCTCAAGCTGGAAAACCACAATGATCTGGAGGTAATCTGTTACATCAGCGCAGTGTATTACAATCAGGTTGAACCCGGAAAAACCCGGGTGGAATTCGTAGACGGTGACGGCAAAGTTCTCGGCGAAGCCAAAGTATCCTACCGTTCCCCCGGAATTGACCCGGAAAGCCGTACTTTCAAAATGAAAATTGCCGTTCCCAAGGATGTTCCGCTGGTCAGCGGCATGCTCTGCGAACTCAAAATTATTCTGGAAGAAAAAGAAGCCTACGGTCTTCCCTCCACCGCAGTTCTGCTTCGCGCCGGAGGACGGATGATCGCTTATACCATAAATGATCAGAGCCGGGCGGAAAGCGTGGAGGTAAAAACCGGTATCACCGACGGCGGATACAGCGAAATCCTGAATGCGTCGGGATTACTTGGCAAACGCTTTGTCATTTCCGGACAAACCTTTATCAACAATGGTTCGCTGCTGCGGATCGCCGGCAACAGAGGAGAATAATAACATGTTTCTTTCCCGATGGTCGGTGCGTCGCCCGATTGCGATGACAAGTTTCATAATCGTCCTGGTGATGATCGGGGCGTTCTTATATCCGAAGTTGAGTATTGACCTGCTGCCCAATATGGAAATTCCCACCGTGCTGGTGCGGTGCGAATACCAGGGGGCAAGCCCAACAGAAATCGAAATGGAGGTCATCAAACGCATTGAGGATGCGGTTTCCTCTCTTGACGGGATCAAGCATGTATTCAGTACCGCCATGGAGGATACCGCAACGGTCCAGCTGGAATTCAATATGGGTACCAATGTTGATGTGGCGGCTACCGATATCCGCGAGGCACTCAACCGCATCAGGGATGATTTCCCGGACGGAGCTGATGAGCCGACTATCCGCAAAATCGATACCAATGCCACCACTGTTGTTCAGGCATTTCTGGTTGGCGACCGGACACAGGATGATCTTTACGATTACGCTGATGACGTAATTGCCGACCGGATCTCGTCAGTTCCCGGTATAGGTGAAGTGCGGGTCTACGGTGCAAACGAAATGCAGCTGCACGTTCTGATTGACCGCGCCAAACTTACGGCAATGAATATTTCACTTTCCGACGTAGCGGAGAAGCTCCGGGCCAACAACGTACGGGAACCCCTCGGCCGCATTCAGAGCGGCACTATTGAAAAAAATGTCACCTTCAACGGCGATTACCGTGACTTTGAAGAGATGAAAGCCCTGGAAATCGGCAGTTTCAAGGGGAAACGGATATATCTCCGGGACGTAGCGGATATCAAGCTTATGAGCCGTGAAGTCCGGAGCAAGGCCTTCGTTGACGGCAAACCGGCCGCCCGGTTCAATATTGTAAAAAAGGGTGATGCCAACGCAATCGAGGTGATCAACGGCGTCAGAAGCCGGTTTGAACAGCTCAAGGCCAACGGGGAACTTCCCAGCGGTATGGAGCTGGTCTGGTTCAAAGATTCCGGCGAATTCATCCAGGCTTCCGTGGATGACGCCTGGAGCAGTATTGTCACCGGTATTCTGCTGACGGCGGTTCTGCTGTTCCTCTTTCTCCACGATTTGCGGTCCACATTTATTGTAATGATCTCCATGCCGATTTCGGTGGTGGTTACCTTTGCGACCATGGCCTATCTGGGGTACTCTTTCAATATTATGACGCTGCTCTCCCTCGGCTGTTCCGTGGGTGTGCTGGTAACCAACTCCATTGTGGTGATTGAAAACATCTTCAAACATCTGGCGGCAAAGGAAGATATCAAGGATGCCGCGGAAAACGGCACCGGAGAAGTTATTGCCGCCGTATCTGCCAGCGCACTGACCAACGTGGTGGTGTTCGTCCCGGTAATGATGATGACTACTCAGATCGGAGC
>CASECL010000111.1 GCA_949286445.1 uncultured bacterium
AGCGCATAAGAGCTTTATTACCTTAAAGTTATACTTGTATTTTTTAATAGCGATAATTTTCCGGTTTGAACGGTCCATCCGTTGCTACCCCGATATATTCCGCCTGTTCCGGGGTAAGCCGGGTCAATCTCGCACCAAGGCGGTCAAGATGCAGCCGTGCCACCTCTTCATCCAGTTTTTTGCTCAGGAGATATACCCCTGCTTCGCGTTCCGGGTGGGCGGCGATATCCATTTGCGCCAGCACCTGATTGGTGAAACTTGAAGACATCACAAAAGACGGGTGTCCGGTAGCGCACCCTAAATTCACCAACCGTCCTTCTGCCAGCAGATAGATGGCGTGACCGTCCGGGAAGGTGTAACGTGATACCGGACAGCTGGAGTCTTTAATTTCCAATCGCTGAATGCCCGGATAATTATTCAAATCCGCCACATCAATTTCATTATCAAAGTGTCCGATATTGCAGACAATAGCCTGATCTTTCATTGCCGCCATATGTTCAGCAGTAATAATATGGCAGTTTCCGGTGCAGGTAACAAAAATATCCGCTTCCTTGACTGCCTCCTCCATGGTGCAGACCTCAAATCCTGCCATGCAGGCCTGAAGCGCACAGATGGGATCTACTTCACTTACCAGCACCCTGGCGCGCTCATTGCGCATGGCTTCGGCGCATCCTTTGCCCACGTCTCCGTAACCGCAAATCATTGCTGTTTTGCCGGCAATCATCACATCCAGAGCCCGTTTTATACCGTCAGTAAGCGAATGGCGGCAGCCGTAAATATTGTCAAACTTGCTCTTGGTCACCGAATCATTAACATTGACCGCCTGGAAAAGCAGTTCTTTCTTTTCCGCCATCCGGTAAAGCCGGTGTATTCCGGTAGTGGTTTCTTCTGAAACTCCGCGGACTCTGGCGGCAGCCCGGTGCCAAAATCCCGGACGCTCTTTCAGAACTCTTTTCAACAGTGCGTTGACCACTTTCATTTCTTCGCTTTCCGCCGGAACATCAAGTACGGCAGGATCATCTTCTGCCTTGACGCCAAGGTGAATAAGCAAAGTAGCATCTCCGCCGTCATCAACAATCTGATCCGGGCCTTCGCCGTCAGGAAAGGTCAAAGCCGCCAGAGTGCAGTCCCAATACTCCTCCAGTGTCTCACCTTTCCAGGCGAAAACCGGCACGCCATCCGCCGCGATCGCCGCCGCGGCGTGGTCCTGGGTGGAAAAGATATTGCAGCTGGCCCAGCGGACATCAGCTCCCAGCTGAACCAGAGTTTCAATCAATACTGCGGTCTGTACGGTCATATGCAGACTGCCGGAGATGCGGACATTTTTCAGCGGCCGGGAGGAGGCATACTTTTTACGCAGAGCCATCAGGCCGGGCATTTCCTTTTCTGCTATATCCAGTTCACGACGCCCGAAATCAGCCAGCGATATATCCTTAATTCTGTAATTCATATTTCATCTTCTCCATAAGTTTTTTCATTTTATCCGGCGGGAGTTTCGTCCCGGACACCTCCACTGCCGCCGCTCCGGCCAGTGATGCAAGCGCACCGCACTTTTCCATACCGGCATTCTGAAAGTAACCATAAAAAAATCCGGCCGCCCACCAGTCTCCCGCTCCGGTGGTATCAACCACCCGTTCAACCGGCACGCCGCCGACCCGGATAATCCGGCCGTTTTCACCAATGCATGAACCTCCGGCTCCAAGTTTCACCGCCGCCAGCGGACATAATTCATTCATGGCGCGCAAATTTTCCTCCGGATCACTTTTCCCGGACATTGCCGCCGCCTCTTCCTCATTGGCAAAAACGATATCAAAATATTCCGGAAGCAGACGGCAGAGTTTTTTCCGGAAAAGTTCCACCATTTCAAAGGAAGCAAGATCTATCGCAAGTTTGCATCCGGCCTCTTCCGCATGCCTCGCGGCAAGCTCAAAAGACGGATTTCCCAGATTGAACCCCTCAAAATACACCAGCTCAAACCGGGAAAAATCAACCCTGCCCACCTCTTCCGCGCTCAAATGAGCAGACGTCCCCAGACAACTGCGCATCGTGCGTTCTCCATCCGGAGTTACCAGTGAAACACATTTCCCGGTCGGGCCTTTGCCGGAAAAAATTAAATATTCCGCATTGCCCCCGCATTTTTCAAATTCATCCCGGAAAAATTCCCCGTCATGGTCGCTGCCCATCCGCCCCAGCATTGCCGTTTCCATTCCGAAAGACGCCAGCGCAAACAATGTATTGGCAGCCGAACCGCCGGGAATAAGCTCAGGCTAAGTCCCTGATTCCGCCAGTATCCGGTCCAGTTCTTCCATGGCAAGGTGAACTACCCCTCCCTTGCCTCCTGGAACACGCTCAAGAAAATTTTCTTCCACATGGCAGATAACATCCACCAGCGGAGACCCCACGCCAAGTATCTTAAAAGGCCGCATAATTACAAAAATCAGTCAGGCTGTCCGGTCACGCGAATAATCTGTTTTCGCGCCGTCCCGGAACGTCAGCAGTCGATTTCCGCCGCCGCGGCTTTCAATTCATTGACCCGGTCCAACTTCTCCCAGGGGAAAATATCCCGCCCGAAGTGGCCGTAATTCACCGTATCCCGGTAACACCATCCCTGAGGATTTTTCAACCCCAGCTGACGGATGATATCGGCAGGTTTCAAGGAAAAAACCTTGCGGACAATCTTTTCCAGATTTTCCTCGTGTTTGAGTTTGCAGGTACCGTAAGTATCCACATTCAGGCTTACCGGTTCAGCCACGCCGATAGCATACGCCATCTGGATTTCACACTTATCCGCCAGTCCGGCGGCGACGATATTTTTGGCAATGTAACGGCACATATACGCTGCTGAACGGTCAACTTTGGAGGGATCTTTTCCGGAAAACGCCCCGCCGCCGTGGGAACCGACACCGCCGTAAGTATCAACAATAATCTTGCGTCCGGTCAATCCGGTATCTCCTGCCGGGCCTCCGACCTCGAAACGTCCGGTGGGATTGATATAGTACTTAACCTCATCATTGAGCAATTCAGCCGGAATAACCTCTTTCACCACCTGTTTAACCAGATTTTCCAGATCAGCTTTATTCATATCCGGCGTATGCTGATGGGACACCACTACCGTCTCAATGTGCTGGATTGCACCGTCTTTGTAATGCACAGACACCTGGCTTTTGGCATCCGGGCGGAGGAAAGGATAACGCCCGCTTTTTCTCAATTCAGCCATACGCGCCATAATCTTATGGGCGTAAATGATCGGAGCCGGCATATATTCCGCCGTTTCGTTGGTGGCAAAGCCGAACATCATCCCCTGATCGCCCGCCCCCTGTTCCTCCCGGTCTCCTGCCACGGTAACGCCCATAGATATATCCGGAGACTGCCGGTGTATCGCCACCAGTACTCTGGCTTCAGAATCAGAAAAACCCAATTCCGGATCAGTGTAACCGATATCACGAACCACATTAAGCGCGGTCTCCTGCCAGTTCACATGCGCTTTGGTTGTGATTTCGGCAGAAATTACAATCAAATTGGTGGTCACCAGCGTTTCGCAGGCCACTCTTGACTCCGGATCCTGCTTGAGACACTCATCAAGTATGGCATCACTTATCTGATCACAAACCTTGTCCGGATGTCCCTCCGAAACAGATTCTGATGTAAAAACATGTTCTCTCTTTATCTTGCTCATAATTTCAAATACTCCCCGCATTATTCCGATCCGGCGGTCATCTGCCGGCCGGATCAGAAATTAAAAAAGAAACCGCATCACCCCGTCTGCGGCTTCTTTTACGTAATCAATTACTTTTAAATTTTACCGGAC
>CASECL010000112.1 GCA_949286445.1 uncultured bacterium
AACAGGAGTTTGAACTATTTCACCGGGAGGGCAAATTTATCACCCAGTACATGCAATGCACCATCTGGGAGCAATCCTGGTATCTCCGGGGCATGGAAAATATGATGATCGGCATGTATTCAGACGATCCATTCACCTTTGCACTGCTGGATAAAGTAACTGAAATTGCCTGCACCAAGGCGGAAATTTTTGCTTCCGCCGGGGCGGATCTGATTTTCCTCGGGGACGATATCGGCATGCAGCAAACGGCGATGATGTCCCGGGAAATGTATCAAGCCTGCCTGAAGCCGCGGCTGAAAAAGGTAATTGACCGTGCGCGCGCCATCAATCCAAATGTGCTTATAGCCTACCACTCCTGCGGCAAAGTTGATCTTTTCATTCCTGATCTGATAGAAGCAGGCATTGATATTTTAAATCCGGTTCAGCCGGAGTGCATGGATTTCAAAGTCATTCACAGCCAGTACGGTTCGCAATTATCGTTCTGGGGGACGCTGGGGACACAACAGCTTTTCCCCTTCGGCACTCCGGATGAAGTTTACCGTCAAACCATCGCCAACCTTGACATTGCCGGGAAAAAAGGCGGTTTGCTGGCCACGCCGACCCATCTGCTGGAGCCGGAAGTGCCGCTGGAAAACATTCTGACCTATCTGAAAGCCTGCCGGGATTTCCAGTGCTGAAAAACCGTTTACCGCAGAAAATTTTCCCGTGTTTCCTTTTACTGAAGAAGCAAAGGAATTTTAAATTTTCTGAGCCTTTTTAATTCTTTTAATCTGATCCCGGAGTTCGGCGGCATGTTCAAATTCAAGGTTCATTGCCGCATCGAACATTTCATGTTCCAGTTCATCCAGCAGTGCCGCCAATTCAGTATTGGGCAGCTGGAGTGTATCCAGATCCACTGCACCGGAGCTTTCGATAACATTGGTCTGCATATCCGGCAAAGACGGATATTTACTGTTTTTACCCTCTTTTTTCCGGTTTTCCGGCAAAGCTCCTACAATTTCCGCCACCGTCGGGGCGGCGGCCTTGACCACGGTACGCGGGGTGATATGATGTTTCTCATTGTATTCCAGCTGAAGTTTCCGCCTCCGGTTGCTGGTATCAATAAGTTTTTTCATACTGTCAGTGATTTCATCGCCATAAAGGATAACCCTGCCGGAGGCATTCCGCGCCGCCCGGCCCGCAGTCTGGATCAGCGAACTTTCCGAACGCAGAAATCCCTCTTTATCAGCGTCCAGAATGGCTACCAGAGCAACTTCCGGCAGATCCACGCCTTCGCGCAGCAGGTTAATTCCGATCAGACAGTCGAAATCCCCCCGGCGGAGCTGACTCAATACCCGCACCCGTTCCAGCGCGTCCAGTTCAGAATGCAGATAAGTTGCCCGGATATCCAGTTCGGAAAGGTAATCGGCCAACCTTTCCGCGCTCTTTTTGGTCAAAGTTGTAACCAGCACCCGTTCACCTTTTGCCGCTGCCGCCCGGATTTCCGCGATCACATCATCCACCTGATTTTCCTGCGGCCGGACTTCAATTTCCGGATCCAGCAGTCCGGTGGGTCGCACCACCTGCTCAACGACAGGGTAATTCAAAGATAGTTCATATTTCCCCGGAGTGGCGGACATGAAAACCCGTTCTCCCACCAGGTGTTCAAACTCTTCAAACTTAAGCGGCCGGTTATCCAGCGCGCTGGGCAGTCGGAAACCGTGTTCGATCAGGGTTTCCTTGCGGGAACGGTCCGCTTTATACATGGCCTGCAGCTGGGGGATGGTAACGTGGGACTCATCCACCACGGTAATAAAATCCGGCGGGAAAAAGTCCAGCAGACAATACGGCCGGCTGCCGGGACGGCGGCGGGCAAGGTGCATGGAATAATTTTCAATTCCGTTGCAATATCCCAGTTCCCGCATCATTTCCAGGTCGTAACGCACCCGCTGAAAAAGCCGTTGTGCTTCAACTAATTTACCCTCCCGTTCAAATTTCTCCACCTGTTCTTTCATTTCCGCGGTGATACTTTCCGCCGCTTCCTCAATTCTCTCCTGCGGCAGCACGAAATGACGGCAGGGGAAAAAGGTGATGCTTTCCGGGCGGGTTTTTATTTTGCCGTCCACTGCGCCCCGGCGTTCGATGCTTTCCACTTCATCGCCCCAGAAACCGATCCGGATGAAATCATCCCGCTGGGGTTCATAAACGTCCACCGTTTCCCCCCTGACCATGAATTCGCCTTTTTCCGGGGCGGTATCATTGCGATTGTACTGGATGGCGACCAGGCGGCGGAGCATTTCATCCCGGTCGATGGTGTCTCCGACTTTGACGGTAACGCACATATCCGCGTAATCCTCCGGGGAACCCAGACCATAAATACAGGATACGCTGGCTACCACAATAACATCCCGGCGTTCCACTAAACTTGCGGTGGCGGAAAGCCGGAGTTTCTCAATATTTTCATTGACGGAAGCATCTTTGGCAATATAGGTATCCGTCTGCGGAATATACGATTCCGGCAGATAATAATCATAGTAGCTGATAAAATATTCCACTGCATTCTGCGGGAAAAAACCTTTTAATTCACTGAAAAGCTGTGCCGCCAGCGTTTTATTGTGAGAAAGCACCAGCACCGGCCGCTCCGCCCGGGCAATGAAGTTGGCCAGCGTAAAAGTTTTTCCGGATCCGGTAACCCCCTGTAAAATCTGACCATTGGCTCCGGCCTGATGATTATGCCAGAGTTTTTCAATCGCCGACACCTGATCTCCGGCCGGACGATAGGGAGCGGTCAATTTAAATAAACTCATAATATAATGTAATTTCCTCTTTGCTGTTTCAATTTTTCCGCCAGATTTTTTTCGTAACCATCAGCTACGCTGGCATCATCCCCGGCGTTATCTGAATTACTATCTCCGCCGATTGCTCCGGCAATGCCGATCACCCAGCCCCGGGAGAGTTTGCGTCCGGACAGGAACTGCCAGACCTGCTGTCTGGCCTCCTCCGGCGAAGGCAGATTGTCTCCGTTTTCACCGGCGAGAAATCTTTTCCCCAGCAGCGGATCTTTCAAGAGTCCCCGGGCGGACATCACGCCGTAAGCTCCGGTGTAATCCTGAGCCTGACGCATTTTTTGAACCATATCCAGGTCGCCGTTGACAAAAACTTTTGTTCCGCTACCGGAGGTCAGTTCCACCGCCCTCTTCAAACGCTTCAGCGCAGTCTCAAAAGGCAGCGGATAATACTTTTCCGCCACGGTGCGGAAATGAACTGCCATGAAATCCAGTTTTCCGCCGGAAGCTTCAAGCAAAGCCGGAATAATTTTTTCTGTTTCCGCAAAATCCGTTCTGCCGCAGCGTATTTTCACCGACACCGGGAAATCCGGATTTAACGCCATGGTTTCTTTCAATACTTCACACATAAAAGGAATATTGCGCAGAGCCTCCCCCCCTGCCCCGCTGGAAATCACCTGACGGGAGGGGCAGGCAAAATTAAAATTCACTCCGCCTGCGCCAAGCAGGCGCACTGCCCTGGCCGCCAAAGCAAGTTTTTCCGCGTCAATTCCCATCAATTGTACAATCACATGTTCCCGGGAAAAATACTGCTTATCCAGAAAGTTATTCAGAACCTTTTTTCCCGGTACTCCGGTGGAGATCCGCAGAAAAGGCGTCAGGTAAAAATCAAATGCCTTCATCGAAGCCCACGCCTCCACCAGAGGCGGCAAAGCCACCCCCTCCATCGGACCGGGCAGAAATTCAGGCAGTCGGATCGGCATAACAGAAAAAACCTGTATCGTTAAGCTTCAATCTTTAAATTCATTTTTGTTCCGGAAATAATCTTACCCGGAGGCTTCCGGACAATATAGCACAAAATAAAAAAAAATCACGCCGGAAAGTACTTTTTCAAGCAAAACTTTCCGGCGTGTCAAAGTAAAAAAACGGTAATTAAAGATATTTTACCGGCTGGACTCCTCCAATTCGGCGTAGGCATCCAGCATCTTCCGGTAATATTCTGCCTTGCTCTTATCCGCCCGGTAGGTTTTCACCGCCCCGCAGAACACCGGATAGAGGTCTTCAAACCGATAACCTCCAGCGGCATTCGCCGCCCGCAAGGCCGCACCGAGCCCGGCAGAATTGCTGACTCCGATAACCTCGGTATCAACGCCGAAAACATCCGCCAGCACCTGGCAGAAGCCAACACTTCTGGAAGCTCCTCCGGTGAGACGCAGTACCCGGAAATCATCTCCGATCCAACGACTGTGCAGTTTCATGCTCAACGCCTGGGATTCAAAGATTGCCCGGGATAAATCTTCCGGAGCGGCCGAGGCCATATCAAAATTGCTTACCACCCCGCTTTTCAGCCGCAGCGGAGTTGATTCCGCCTCAAAATAGGGCAGCAGCAATTTGCCTCCTGCTCCGCGCGGAGCCGCACTGTCAAATTCCGGCCAGTTCAAACCGGTCATTTCCCTGACCTTCTCCCGGGCCAGTGAGCCATTGGTAAAACAGCTCAGACTCATAAAGCCTCCGCCGGGATTTCCGAATACATGGCCGTAACCATCCGGATCGGCTTTGAATTGGCTCATGGCGGCAAAAAAGGTGTCGCTGGTACCCAGACTTGCCACCGCCGTTCCCGGCAGTGAAGCACCCATTCCCACCAGACTGTTGGGGTTGTCTCCGGACCACACCGCCACCGGTATTCCTTCGGCAAAGCCGTACCGCTCAAAGTAAGGCGACAGTCCGCCGGCAATCGCAGATGAAGCGGTTACCTCAGGAAGTTTATCCAGCAATCCGGGAGCAATGAATTCAGCAATCGACTCATCCCATTTCAAGGTATTGAGATTAAGCAGGTTCATTCCCGCTCCGTCGCCGTAATCAATCGGCGCAGACTTGCCGCACAGCACGGAGCAGAGAAACGAACTTACCAGATGAATTACCGCGGTATTGGCATATCCGGCGGCATCCTCATGGTAAAACTTGCGTATCTGGGAGGCGGTAAAGCGTTCAATCGCCACGCTTCCGGTGGTGTTGCGCAAATTATCCGCTCCGAATTCCGCCGTCATTTCAGCGCATTCCGCCGCAGTTGATTTATCCATCCAGATAGGAGAAGTCCGGCGGCTGAAGGTATGATCCAGCTGTTTTGCCAAACTATCTTTACCCGCAGGCAGAGCGGCCAATGCATCGAAAAATTCCCGGTTCAGGTAAACCGAACCATGCTGCTGCCCTGAACCGGAAATACCTTTGATTTCCCCGAGCGGCAGACCGGATTTCTGCATCTTGGCAAACAGTAATTCCAATCCATCCAGCCACATCCGGGGATCCGCCCGGCGGATCAGTTCATCACCGCAGGGCAGAAAACCGCTGGGGGAATTGTATTGAGGAAGTTCACTGCCGAAATTAACCGCGAAACTTCCGGCGATAACGCCGGAATCCACATCAATTATTTCCGCCTTGACTCCCTGGGTACTGGAGTCGATGCCGAGATACCAGTTCATATCCACCGCCTGTTCTGTTTCAGCCGCGCTTCAGATTGACTTCCGGCAGATTGCAAAGCTGCTGGATGCTGTCCAGATCCGCGGAACTCTGGCTGATGCCCTTCTTCGCCGGCTGGATCCGGTCGGCCAGTTCCAGAGCAATGGACAAAGCCCGGGTGCAGTCAATGATAAACTGTTTGCGGCATTCGATCTGATTGTCCACATCGCCTTCAGCGCGGAGCATGTGGCAGTCGTATTCCACCACGCCTTTCCAGCCGATCTGCTTGAGGGCATGGAACATAAACACCGTCTCCTTCAAGCCTTCCGGTCCGATCAACGGCGGGAAGTCATTGTCAAACTGCGCCTTGATCTGGCTGCCGAAATGGAGAAACTTGAGTTTGTTCATGCTGCAGAGGTAACTGACCGTCATTACCGCATTGAGCAGGCACATGCTTTCATGCTGCAGCAATTCCGGATTGACGCCCCAGAAATCCTTGCGTTTCAGCCGTCCCAGAATGAAACCGACCGCGTGGCCGCTGCTGGGCAGGAACATCTGACCGCGGGGTTCGTTGGGTTTGGGTTCAACGGTGGCACCGATGTAATTGGTCATCTGTTTTTCTTCGATGTAATCAGTTACTGCATTGAGGCCGTCGGCCAGGTAGTCATAAACTTTATTCCATTCCACCACCGCAGGTACTTCAAAACCGTCGCGGGCCACCCAGTAAACGTAATATTTCGCTCCCAGGAACTGACCGATACGCAACGTGCGCTGAACTTTCTTCACCGCCAGAGCCCGGATTGCCGGATCGGGATTGCAAAGTCCGCCGTCACGGAACAGGGCATTGCCGTGAAGACTGCATATTGAAGCATGAACTTTTACTCCTGCCCCGTCCAGAATTTCCTTGATTTTGCAAAGTTTCGCATAAACCGCACTGTTTTTATCCAGATCATCTTCCGGTTCTTCGGGATTCCAGGGTACCAGGTCATCATCATGGTAACTGGTAGCTTCGATATATCCTTCTTTGCAGGCCCAGGCGATAATTTTCGCCGTTTCCAGAGAATCGATTTTGTTCAGCACCGGACCGCCGAAGGGATCGCCCAGGGGATTGCCCACGCACCAGAACGGCATTGAACGCATCGTAACACAGCTCTTATTGAAATCCATCTTCCTTTTCCTCCAATTTAGGGTTGAATATTTCTTCATTGCCGCCCCCTCCTGATTTATTATACCATTTTTTCGGCGGAAAACCTTGACAAAATCATCAAAAACAAGTATTATATCACCATTATGAAAACATCTGCCGTAAATGCAATAGGTGAATACTATTTTGAATCGCTGGAGTGTCCCATCGCGGTGAAACATCTGCGTGCATCAGATCATGAACAGCATGAGCATGATTTGACCAGTATACCCCACCGTCACGACTTTTCCGAACTGGTTATCGTCAATGGCGGAAAAAGCATCCAGGTACTGAACGGAGAAACTATTCCGGTTCAATCCGGAGAAGTATTTCTCCTCCGCGGCGGCTCGGAACATTATTTCCCGGAGCGGAAAAAGGTTAATCTCATCAATATTCAGTTTGATGCCGCCAAACTGGCCATGCCGGAAAAACTGCTGCGTACGCTGCCGGGATACAATGTTATATTCAATATTGAACCGGCGTTGAAAAATCCCCGTTCCCGGCGGCGTTTCCGCCTTGACCCGCAGGAGCTGGCAAAGGTGGAGGAACTCAGCGGTAAACTGGAAAATGAACTGATGCTCCGTCCGGCGGGATATGCGGTACAGTCTTATCTGCTGCTGCTGGAGATTATTGTTTTTATTTCCAGGTGCATGGAGAGCGAACACCGCAAATACGATTCTGCCATGCTCAATCTGGGCAAAGTTATCAGCTTGCTGGAGGAGGAATTTCAAAAAGACTGGACACTGGGAAAACTTGCTTCAAAATTCGGCTCTTCGCCCAATACTCTTCTGCGGCATTTCCGTGCCGCCACCGGCAGAAGTCCGATTGAATACCTGATTTCCATACGGCTGCGGCATGGTGCAAAACTGTTGAACTCCAGTTCACTGACCGTTTCGGAAATCGCCGGAAAATGCGGTTTTGAGGATTCAAATTACTTTTCCAAGCAGTTCAAGAAACATTACGGTCTTGCGCCGAGGGATTTCCGGGGCGGAAAAGAGTAAGATTAAACACGGATTTTTTACAGCGGCTTTATTGCACATACGGCATAAATTCTGCATTTGTCATAGCTGATTTTGCTCATCAGTCAATAGTATTCAAATGACAACAAAAAAAAAACGCCGCGCCCTGGAACAGTAAATTCAGGACGCGGCGGATTTTTCCAATATCATGCAATCAATATACAATCAAATACGCAGTGTATCCAATATACATCAAAAGCATTATCGTTCCCTCAATCCGGCTGATTTTCCAGCCGCTGCGCATGATGGGGTAAAGGATAAAGGAGCAAAGCAGCATCATTCCCAGATCCACCGGACTTATTCCGGGTGCTTTGATCGGATTGATCAAGCCGGAAAATCCCAGAATACCGAGGATATTGAAAATATTTGACCCCACAACATTGCCGATAGCAATATCCTGTTCCTTTTTTATCGCCGCAACAACGGAGGTGGCCAACTCCGGCAAACTGGTTCCCACCGCCACCACGGTAAGCGCGATCACTGCTTCAGATACCCCCATTAAGCCGGCAAAATATACTGCAGACATCAGCAGGAGTTTTCCTCCCGCAATCAATGCCGCAATACCAACGGCAGCCAGCAGGATAGCCGGAATCAGCTTCATTCCTTCAGGCTTGGCCTGATCGATTCCCAGGTTAGCATTGACTTCCCCGATCACCTCTTCCGGTACATCTCCGCTGTTGCGGGATTTCCGGATACTGTAAATGGTATAGAAAATTATCCCGGCAAAAAGCACTGCCGCGGAAAAACGATTCACTCCGCCCCAGAAATAACACATTCCGGCCAGCAGGACCGCGGATATCAGCATCGCCGGAATATCAAAGGAAAAGAGTTTTTTATTTACCGACAGCGGAGAAATCATGGCGCAGAGACCGAGTATCAAAGCAATATTGCAGGTATTTGATCCGACCACATTTCCGACGGACATATCGCCCATATTGTTCAATGCCGCGTCCAAACTCACCACAAATTCCGGTGCACTGGTGGCAAAGGCGACCAGAGTCAGCCCGATCACCAGAGGCGGCACTCCGCATCTGCGCGCTATCGCCACTCCGCCGCGGACCAGAAATTCCGCTCCGTAATAGAGCAGCACCAATCCGCCAATACCTGCCAAAGCCTGATAAAAATGTGTTATTTTCAATCCTTTCTTATTATCCTTATTAAGTAGAGTTGTCACTTAAACTTTAACTGCAGGAAAAGTATCAAAAACAGCAATCCCAGCAACTGCAAAGTCAACACCAGAGAGGTGATGAAATTAGCCCACAGCAGCGGCAGAGCACCCAGCCCGATGATCCATGACAACGCATGCACCACTCTCACCGCGTCCGGACGGGAAAATCCCATCTTGACAAAACGGTGGGAAATATGGTTGTTATCACCGATCCAGAATGGTTTGCCAGCCGCGCAGCGGATAACAAACACCGTAAAGGCATCAAATATCGGCATAGAGAGAATAAACAACGGCAGCAGGATGGGAAAATAAGACAACGAATTATCCCAGTGAAAATAAGAAACTTTCGCACTCACTGTAGCGGTGAGAAACCCCAGCAGCAGACTGCCGGAATCTCCCATGAAGATCGTTGCCGGACTCCGGTTTAGCCACCAGAATCCCCACGCCACCCCGCAACTCAATGCTGCCAGTGCCGCCACCAGAAACTGCCCGTTTATCACCGCAATAACGGTAAAGAAAAACATGGCGACAGCCACTGTTCCGGAAGCCAGTCCATCCATGTTGTCAAAAAAGTTTATCGCGTTGAACATCAGCATATACCAGAATACTGACACTGCCAGGATAAACCATTGATTATCTACGAAGAGACTTATTTTGGTTCCGCCGGACTCCACCGTAAATACTGCGATAATGAACTGTCCCAGAAATTTCCATTGTGCTTTCATGCCGCGCAAATCATCGTAGAGCCCGAGCAGCACACTCAATACCGCTCCGACTCCCAGAACCAGCAGATTTTTCCATGCCAGTTTGGCTCCTTGAGCCAGTTCCGCCAGCTCCGGAACTCTCTCCGCCGCAAACGGCAGTACCGCCATTCCGGCAACCACGCAGAAAATCCAGGCGCATCCCATTGCCGCCCCTCCCAGCAAGGCAGTGGCATGACCGTGCTTTTTGTGTCGCTCTGACTTCGGCCGGTCCATGATATCCAGCCGGACGGCCAGCCCGCGGAATATCCGGGTAAGCAGAGCGGAAACCACCATGCCGCCCAGAATTATCCCGGCCGGAATACCGTAACTGATTACTTTTTCCATATCCATGATTTACAGTGGAAAAACTGTTAATGAGGTTATTTTCCCATCTTGAGTGAACGCTTGATGTTTTTAAGCCGCAGTGCTTCCGGCAAAACCTTGTAGTAATCATCCAGCGGATAACATCCTGAAATCATACCGTTGCGCGGCGCGCTGGTGCAGTCGCCGAAGGTACGGCAGATATGACGTTTATCCAGCGTTTTCCCCGCCAGACTGTCGGCACACATCTCCGGGTATGACAACACCATCCGGCCGATTCCAATAAAATCTGCCATGCCGTTTTCCAGCACCCATTCACCCACATTGGGCAGGTATTCCTGCAAATAGGTGTAACCGGAACCAATGAATTTTACCTCCGGACAGGCTTTCTTCATCGCCGCCGCGGCGGAAATATGTTTTGCCACGTTGTAAAGCGGATCCACCGGAGGCAGGTAACCGTCGCTTACCGCATAGGCGGCCGGACGCTGAATATGGGGATTGTAATACGGGCTTCCAATGGTGCCGCAAATCATGGATACTCCATGCTGCTGAGCCATTTTGACAAACTTCACCGGCTCATCAAAATTCATTCCTTCACCGGTGCCGTCACCGCCGAAAGCATAGATATAAGGCTTGCTCTTATCCCACTCCATCGGCAGCCCGGAACCGTCTTCCTGGCGCATCCAGGGGAGAAAATCGGCAAAACTCAGGCGCATTGCCACTTCCAATCCCGGCACTTCCGCGGCAATGCCGTCGGCGATATCCCGGAAGAAACGGGTACGGTTTTCAAAACTGCCGCCGAATTCTCCCGGACGGGTGTGAGCAGAAAGCAGTTCGTGCCCCAGATAACCGTGGGCATGTTTAATGTCAACAAAGTTAAATCCGGCTTTGTACGCCAGTTTTGCCGCGTCAATGAAGCGTTCGATAATGCGTTTCAATTCATCATCGGAAACCACGTTAGCCGGAGATGAACCGAATTTTTTATCCAGCAGCGGATGGGAATACGCGGTTACCGAAGCCAGCTTCATATCATCATAAGGATGGGAATAACGCCCGGAGTGGGTGAGCTGAAGTCCGATATAAAGGTCATCGGCATTGCCGAATTTTTCTTCATGAACTTTGCGCATCATTTCTGACGCCTTGGCCATGGCATCGTAAGTATCCTCAGTCATCATCAGCTGGCGGGTATTGCTTCTGCCTTCAGTCATCACCGCTGCCGCCTCAGTACCGAAAAGCAACTTTGCCCCGCTGGCGGCAAAACGGCTCCAACGCCGCAAAGTATATTCACTGGGATTACCATCCGGCAGACAGTCCCACCCCTCCATCGGCAATATCGCCCAGCGATTGCCGATCACATGGCCGTTATGTTCCACCTTTTCGCCCAGCCGGGACTCTTTTCCCGGCTTGACTTCTTCCACCAGACCGAAAGGAAGTCCCATCTCTTTGATATGAGCGGCAAAATCCGCCGCAGTCTTAAATGCAGTTATTTTTTTGAATTCAGCAACGGCCATTTTTACTCTCCTGTTGAACTGTTTTTCAATAGTATAATAAATGACTTGTTAAAATACTCTAAATTCCGGCAATTTCAAGCATACATGAAGTGATTTTTGTCAAATCTCCCTCCCCCGTAATCAGTGGCGGCATGGTGTAAATATAATTACCAAATGGGCGCAGCCAGACGCCGTTTTTCAATAAAAGTTGGCGGTATGCTTCCGGCGGCGGCATTTTTTTCACTTCAATCACCCCCACTGCCCCCATGCTCCGCACATCGGCCACATTGGGTAATTCCATTGCCGGAGCCAGTTCTTTTCTCAACTGTTTATCAATTGCCGCCACCCGTTTCTGCCATTCTCCCCGCTGGAAAATCCGCAGTGATGCCGCTCCGGCGGCGCAGGCGACCGGATTGGCCATGAATGTAGGTCCATGAGTGAAACTTCCTGCCACCCGGGCAACTTTTCCGGAAGCCAGCACCGCGGCAAGACCGATCATTCCCCCGGTCAACCCTTTGCCCACGCTCATAACATCCGGTTCAACCCCGGCAAATTCCGAAGCGAAAAATTTCCCCAGCCGTCCGAAACCGCTGGCCACTTCATCAAACATGAGAAGTATGTCAAATTCATCACACAAAACTTTCACCCGGCGGAGGAACTCCTCATGATAAAAGTACATCCGGTTCGCCCCCTGAAATACCGGTTCCAGGATAACCCCAGCTATTTTCCCCTCGTTTGCCCTTAATTTTTCCCCAAAATCAGCAATGTCATCTTCGCAGAATTCTCCGCCGTGCTTCGATTTCGGAGCTTCGGCAAAAATATTCTGCACCATTGCCCCGGCAAACGCATGATGCATTCCATCCGGATCGGAAACCGACATTGCACCTAAAGTATCACCATGGTAACCGCCTTTTATGGTCAGCATCAATTTGCGTTCCGGACGGCGGCGCGCTTCCTGATACAGCATGGCCAGCTTCATCATCGCCTCGCTGGCTACGGAACCGGAATCCACATAAAAAATCTGTTCCATATTTCCCGGAGCCGCCGAAAGCAGCAGTTCTCCCAGCTCTGCAGCGGGGCGGTGGGTAAAACCGGCAAACATCACCTGACTGAATTTCTCCGCCTGCTTCTGTATCGCCTCAACAATTTCCGGCGGATTATGGCCGTGACAGGCACACCACCAGCTGGAAACTCCGTCAATAAGTTCGTGACCGTCGGAAATTGTAAGTTTTACCCCTTCCGCCTTGACAACCTCCCATACCGGAGGAGCTTCTTCTCCGGCTTTGGCATAAGGGTGCCAAAGATGCAAACGGTCAAATTTCAATACTTCATTCATAATTCAAACCCTGTGAAATCCGCATCTCCCGGATCATCAAAGTCTTTCACTTCCGGCAGAATTGCCATGGGTACTCCGGGAAAATTCTCTGCCAGATAATCTTTCAAATATTCCACCGTCCCCTTTTCTATCACCGGATCAAGTGAGGGGAAATTATTGTATATCAAGCCCTTCAGCACCATTTTCCGGCTTTTCACCGCCTCCAGGCTCAAAACAGTATGATTTATTGATCCAAGTTTCCCCCCGGTAACCAGAATCAGCGGCCAGCCGCAATCCCGTGCAAAGTCCACCGTCAGCAGTTTCCGCGTCAGAGGAACACAAAGCCCACCTGCCCCCTCGACCAGAACACAATCATATTGTCCGGATAATTTCTCTGCGGCATTTTTTATCGCATTCAAATCCAACTTTCGTCCGTCAATTTCCGCCGCCAAATGAGGTGAAGATGGATAAGTGAAAATCGCCGGAGCCTGCAAACGCATTTCCTCCGCCGTCGGCGCAGGACGCTTCAAAAATCTCCGGTGAAGTTCCAAATCTTCTGAAAATCCGTTATTCCCCGTCTGCACCATTTTCTGAGTTACCACGCTGCGGTGCAATTTATTTTCCACAAAACGCGCCAGCATGGCAGTAGCTATGCTTTTGCCAATACCGGTATCCACGCCGCTGATAAGTACAATACCCATATACTCTCTCCATGACACCATCAGTAAACCGATTCCACCAGCATCAACTGCCGGATCATCAAAACACAACCGCAGCATCCGGCAATTATAATATTGCGGTCAACTGTTTTCACTCCGTGGAACCGGAATGCCGAGGCCGCCGACAACGCCAGCAAAAGTGCGCCTCCGGCCAGCAAGTTAAGCGGAATACCAAAGTGAAAACGCAATTCGATCATTCCTTTCAGCGTCCACGCTGAAAGCAGCAGCGGAACAAAAGCCGCCACCCGGAAAAACCAGCTCCAGCACCAGTGCAGCCAGCGTTGTTTCGGCGGAGTAAAAATTATCAAAGCCGCCGCCGCCGACAGTACCGGAAGAAAATAAAAGAAAAATCTTATTCCCTCCGGATCGCGCACTATCCGGCAAAGGTCGCAGGCAAACATCAATGCCGCCGCCCCGTACCCATAACGCCGGTTCCATAAACTGCCAAGTAAACAGGCCAATGCCAGACCGCACCCTCCAATCAAAGCCTGGATAAACAACACCGCCGCTCCCTGGGGACGGCTGTTGTAATTGACGGAAAAAAATACCGTTCCAAATACCAGTACCAGCAATACTCCGCGCCAGCAAATTTTTTTTATCAATTCACGCATAAGAAAAAAAACGGACGCGAGCAATGCGTTCGGCGTCCGTGATGTTTTACAGGAATTACTTCGGCTCTATCAGGCCTGGACTTCCTCAGCCTTTACTTCTTCGGCCTTGACCTCTTCCGCCGGAGCCTGATCAGCTTTCTTGGCACTCTTGGCTTTTTTCGCTTTGGGTTCTTCAGCCTTGGCCTCTACGGCCTCAACCAACTGAAGGATGCACATTTCAGAAGCATCGCCAATACGTTTTCCCAGCTTGATAATCCGGGTGTAACCGCCGTTGCGGTCAGCGTAACGCGGAGCAACTTCTTCGAAAAGAATTTTGACCGCATCTTTATCACGCATACGGGAAACCGCCAGACGGCGGCGATGCAAATCGCCTTTTTTACCCAGGGTAATCATCCGGTCAGCAAAACGGCTGGCCGCACGACCCTTTACCAGGGTGGTGGTGATCTGCCCGTTGCAGAAAAGGCTGCTCACCATATTGGCCAGCATGCTGCGACGGTGAGCACTGCTGCGCCCGATTTTGAAAGTATCTACTCTGTGACGCATTATTTATTCTCCTCATTCTCAGCACGGACCCGATTGGATTCCTTTTCCAGTGCGGCGGTCAACGTGTCGCTCAGCGACATACCGAGCATCAGCCCGAGCTTTTCAATTTTTTCTTTAATCTCATCCAGTGATTTCTTGCCGAAATTGCGGAATTTCAGCATCCGGCTTTCCGTCTTGGTGCACAATTCGCCGATAAGTTTGATATTCGCGCTGTTCAAGCAGTTCATCGCGCGCACCGAGAGATCCAGCACGTCAACATCCTGAGACAGCTGTTTGAACAGTTTCAACTCATCTTCGGTCATCATGCTGATGACGTCTTTTTCCTCCACCTGTCCGCCCATGAACACGGTCAGATGATCTTTCAAAATCATTGCCGCTTCTTCCAGTGCGGTCTTCGGAGCAATCCGGCCGTCAGTCCAGATTTCGATTTCCAGACTGTCCATTTCGGTCTCTTCACCAACGCGGGCCGCGCCTACCTGGTAGTTGACCCGGGTGACCGGGCTGAACAGGCAGTCAATCGGAATAGTACCTACTGTGCGCTCAATCGTACTGCGTTCAGCGGGCAAATATCCCTTGCCGGAAACAACTTCTATTTCCGCCAGGAAAGGACGGTTTTTGTCCAAAGTGCAGATTATCTGATCAGGATTGAGTACTTCCACCGTGCTGTCGCAGCAGATGTTGGCCGCGGTAACCGGCCCCGCCTTGTCCTTGCGGATCTCCAGGGTCTTGGTCCCCTCGCTGTGCAAATTCAAGCGCACGCACTTGAGATTGAGCACAATCTCGGTAATATCCTCGACCACGTTGTCAAGCGCATCAAATTCATGCTTGACCCCGTCAATGCGCACCGCCGCAATCGCGGCTCCGCGCAAACTGGAAAGCAGCACCCGGCGCAACGAATTACCCAACGTATGCCCGAATCCGCTCTGAAAAGGTGCCGCAATAAATTTGGCGTAAGTCGGAGTGGCGGTATCTTCCACCATCACCAGGGATTTCGGCATCGGGAAACCATTTGCAGGTGTCATCTTTTTTCCTCCAAAATTATATTTATTTACAGACAAAACTCAAATACAAAGCCGCCTGACGGTAACCAAACTCATCAGACACGGCGGCGTTTCGGAGGACGGCATCCATTGTGGGGCACCGGAGTGATATCCTTAATCGATGTAACTTCCAGACCGGCTGCCACCAGACCTCTCACTGCCGACTCACGTCCGGCACCGGGGCCCTTGATTCTTACTTCCACTTCTTTCATTCCCAGCAGCTGCGCCTTCTTGGCCGCATCGCCGGCAATAACCTGAGCCGCATACGCAGTGCTCTTGCGGGATCCTTTGAAGCCGTTCTTGCCGCCGGTGGACCAGCAGATCACATTGCCATGCAGGTCAGTAAAGGTTACTTTGGTATTGTTAAACGTAGCCAGCACATACACAATGCCGGAGGGAATATAACGGCCGGATTTGCTGCGCTGCTTGACCGCCGCGACCTCCGCAGCCGGGGCTTCCGCCGCCGGAGCAACGGCTTCCGTATTCTGAGTCTTTTCGAGTTCTTCTGCCATGATTTATTTCCTGAACTTTTATTTTTATTTCTTCAACGCGGAATACGAAAAAATTATTCCGACTTGGCCGCCAGACGACGCTGCGTTCTGTCACGGATCGCGCCGATGGTAACTTTCTTGCCCTTGCGGGTACGGGCATTGGTCTTGGTACGCTGTCCATGTACCGGCAGACCGCTGCGGTGACGGATGCCGCGGTAGCAGTTGATCTGCTGCAGACGGCGGATGTCAGCGGCGATAACCCGGCGCAGATCACCCTCGACCGTCATCTTCTCCTGAAGAATAACCGTGATGGCGGAAATCTGCTCGCTGGTCAAATCTTTTGCCTTGGTCCCCAGGGGAATACGGGCTTCTTCTATGATTTCCATCGCCTTGGTCGGGCCGATGCCGTAAAGATAGCGCAAAGCGTACTCAATACGCTTGTTTGCCGGGATTTCAACACCTATGATGCGTGGCATATTTCAGTTCCTTTTCCTCTGTGTAAATTAACCTTGTCTCTGCTTGTGGCGGGCATTGCGCGAACAAATCACCCGGATTACGCCATTGCGCTTTACAATCTGACAGAATTCGCATCTGCGTTTTACCGATGCTCTAACCTTCATAATTAGATTCCTCTGTGTTTTTGAATATTCTAACAGGCATTACAGCAAACAGCAAAGCCCGACAGCATCTCTACTTTCATGAAAGTCAAGACGTTATCGAACCTGTTTATATTGTGCCGCAGCCGGGGATGACTATCCTTTGCGAGCGGTGGAATTTGCGATACAAAAAAACTCACCCTTCAGCTATGGCAATCTGTTGCCGTTTAATAATATAACTCACATTATTTTTTTTTCAAATCTTTTTTGATTTTTTTTACCAAAAAAGCTGATCCTCTTTCAATAATGAGCCGGCAGAAACGTAATTTGCCCTACTTTCCGCTGCTTTTTTCCGGAGTTTTGGTGTCTTTTCTGCCGCCGGATGATTTGGCCAGTTCAGCAGCGTGCGCCGCCGCCTGCTTCTGAAACGCCGGGATTTTGCGTATAGTGGTTTTCACCTGTTCCGCAGAAATCAGCTTGGTGCATTCAAAATGGCGCGGCGTATTCTTATGTCTGGGACACCAGAGAAAATCAAAATGGTCAAAGTCAATGCGCATATCATTCCAGCAGCTGTGGCAGGCATGATAATTTATCACCCGGTAGGGGGTGGAAAATTCATTGGTCGGATGGGTGAAGCCGGATATCATCACCACCGGCACATGACACCCCCACGCCAGCCAGGACAAACCGCTGGACAACCCGATAAAAAAATCCGCATCCTTGATCAGATTAACCCTTTCCTGCAGCGGCAGATCACCCGTAAAGTCTTCTGAACCATAGGGAATCAAGTTGTAATTTATCCCGGTGCCGTGAACCTTTTCCTTGTCTATGCACAGCACCCGGTAACCATTGTCTTTCAGGAATTTCACCACTTCCATCCACCCGTAGGGATTATTCCAGTACTTGGCCTGGCTGGAACTTTGCGCCGCGATACAGACATAGGGTTCTTTTATCCGGCGTTTGGCGGACAAATCAAAACGCGGCGGTTCGTCTGACGGATCAACTCCGAGAATATATCCCGCAGTACGGTGCAGACCGATGTAACGGAAATCAATCGGCTGATTGTCCACGTTGCCCTTGAAAAACAGCCCCATGTAATAGGTGGCATAGGGTCTGTATTTTACGGTCTCATCCGCAGATATAAAAGTTATATCCGGATACTGCTTACGCACCAGATCCGCAATCCATGGAGTCATTACGCAGATCAGTTTGCACTGATGTTTCTTCTGGAAACGCTCCACATAACTGAACCAGCCGATGGAATCCCCCAGTGTTCCCACCGGAAGCTGAATCATCACTTCACGATCCCTGGCATCAAAATCA
>CASECL010000113.1 GCA_949286445.1 uncultured bacterium
CGCAGTAGTGATTTGGAACTTCTTTGATCCGTGGCCGGACTCCTACTGGGGCAATTATTTTCTGATTACCGCCTTTATCATTCCCGGGATTGTGGCAATAATAACCATGTTCTGGTTCGGCATCGGCAGCATATTCGATATGAAAAAACTTTTTGAAACACTGCGCAACAGCAAGGAAAATCCGCTGGACAACGGCCAGGTCGAAGGTCATGTTTCACTGGCGGACAAAGCGGCATTTGAAAAACTGGAAGAAGAGAAAAAATAATTTTTCCTCTTCAGGATTATGAGTTTTAATCTGTCAGCCGTGCTTTTCCAGGCCCGGCTGATTTTTTTATTATTCGGCAAATGCTTTCAGTTGTCCGGCTGATGGATCCGGGGTGTAAATGTAATTGATGTCATATCGTCATTTGAAATATCCCGATATATATGACAATAAAGTACTATTTATTTTTTTGCATTTATTGATTTTTTCTCATTTTTGACACATAAAGCAATTATATCCATGCAAAAGATAAAATTTTTATTATATTAGTCATAATGGGATGAAGACAATTATCTGTCCGGAATCCCCGTATAATAAATTGTTGCCCCAAACGGCTGTCAGGCTGTAAACCGGCAATTCAGTACAGAATATCAACCCCTAAAATGAGGATCTTTTCATGCAGGCGTCCATGTTGACCACCCCCGTATTGTTAGGTATGTGTATCATTGACTGGCTTATTATCATACTTCCACTTGCGTTTGTTTTCTACATGGGCATAAAAACAATGAAGTATGTCCGGGGGGCCGCGGAGTTTCTGGCGGCCGGCCGGGCAGCGGGTCGTTACATTATTTCGGTAGCGGATGTGGCAAGCGGGCTCTCGGTACTGGCTATCGTATCCTTTGTGGAAATGCGTTATCAAACCGGTTTTGCCATTTCGTTCTGGCAGAATCTCACTCATCCCATCAGTATAATTTTAGCTCTTTTCGGATTCTGTTTTTATCGTTTCCGGGAAACCAGAGCTCTTTCACTGGGGCAGTTTCTTGAAGTTCGCTACAACCGCCCGCTGCGGGTATTTGCCTGTTCACTCCGGACCATATCAGAAATATTGGCAAACATGATTGCACCGGCAATTGCTGCTCGTTTTTTCATTTACTTTCTTGACCTGCCGCACCGTTTTCAGCTTTTCGGCATAACCTTTGACACCTATCATATTCTGATAGGTCTGGTGCTGGTTATGGCAGTATCCATTATCTGGATGGGGGGAACATTGTCGCTGATTGTTACCGACACGATACAGGGGCTGCTCTGTTATCCCACTATTGCCATATTTATTGTATTTCTGCTGGTCAGATTCTCCTGGTCGGATGAGATACTTCCGGTAATGCTCAACCGGGTGGAGGGGGAAAGTTTCATCAACCCCTATCACATGGAAAAACTGCGGGATTTCAATATTTTTTATCTGGTAGGCTATATCATTATTTTCCAAACTTTTTATAACCGCGCCAGCTGGCTTGGGGGCGGGAACTCCACCGCGGCGAGAACACCGCAGGAGAGCAAAATGGCCGGTTTGCTGGGCACCTGGCGCAGTTCGGTGATATCGGTCTTTTATCTGGTTCTCGGGGTTACAGTAATTACGCTGCTCAACCATGTCAATTTTTCTGCAGAAAGTCACTCCACCCGGGTGGCGATTACCGCCAAAACCGCCACCGATCCCGGCGTCGGGCTGTCGCCTGACGCGGCAAAACAGGTTACTGCGGCGGCGGAAAATACCAAACTTACCCGGGCGGACTTCAGCAAAAAACTTTCCCACACCGACAATCTTGACACTCCTTATCTGGAAAACAGCCGCGCCGCTATTCTTGACTCCTCCGAAGATAAAATTGACGGAGCCGTTAAATACCAGCGTTTCCGTGCGCTTTACCATCAGGTGATGTTTGCCGTATCCATGAAACAACTGCTGCCGGTAGGGCTTATCGGGCTATTTTCGGTGGCCATGCTTATGATGCTTATTTCCACCGATGACAGCCGGATTTTCAATTCCGCCAGTACCATAGCCCAGGATATTATTCTGCCGTTTATGAAGAAACCGCCTACCCCGAAACAGCATATCTGGATGCTGCGCTGGGTGTCTCTCGGTGTCGGGGTGATATTCTTTGTCGGCTCGTCTTATATGTCGCAGCTTGACTTTATTCAGCTTTTCTGTACCTTGATGACCATGTTCTGGCTGGGAGGCGGCGGCGCGATAACCATGTTCGGGTTATACAGTTCTTTCGGTACCACAGCCGGAGCTTTCGCTTCACTGATTACCAGCTGTGTTCTCGGTATCGGAACGGTTTTTCTCCAGCGCAACTGGGTGGATATTGTGTATCCCTGGATTGTGGACTGCGGTTATACGGAAACCGTGGACGAATTTCTCATCAACGTTTCCCGGCCTTTTGCGCCTTATGTCCAATGGACGCTTTCGGCGGATAAATTCCCCATCAATTCATACGAACTGTCGTTCATATCAATGATTGTATGTACCCTGGTTTATGTGGCAGTATCCTATGCCACCTGCAAAGAGCGTTTCAATCTCGACCGCATGCTTCACCGCGGCATTTACAATCTTGACGGGGAACATGGTGTTTTGAAGTCAAAATGGACATTCCGAAGTCTTTTCAACAAACTTATCGGTATTACGCCGGAATACTCTACTTCGGATAAAGTCATTGCCTGGGCAGTATTTGTGTATGTTATAATTTACGGATTTTTCATACTGTGCGTCGCGGTAGTGATCTGGAACTTCTTTGATCCGTGGCCGGATTTATATTGGGGAAATTACTTCCTGATCAGTGCATTTATTGTCCCGGGCATCGCGGCGGTGATAACTATGTTCTGGTTCGGCATCGGAAGTGTATTTGACATGAAAAAAATGTTCCGCACTCTGCGGGAAAGCAAGGAAAACCCGCTGGACAACGGTCAGGTGGAGGGCAATATCTCTCTGGCGGACAAAGCGGCATTTGCCAAACTGGAAAAGAAATGATCTTCCATTTTAGCCTGACTTGTCTTATTCTTTTCCCGGGCTTGCTTTATCCCGGGAGAAATTGAAAAAACAGGAGCCGGTAAAGAATACCGGCTTCTGTTTTTATTTCAGTAAAAAATTTTATCAATCACACCTTTAACCGGGATTTCTTCCCGCCAGCATTATTGAATTATTTTTCCGCGTAGGAAAATTCTCTGAACACCGCTTTTCTTCCGAGACCGGATTTATCTTCTGCCGCCATGCCGACAAAGAGGCCGGTGAAGAAACTCAATTTTGAAGCTCCGTCACCCAGGGTGTCACAAGGTACGGCATGTTCAATTGCATTACCGTTACAGCTGAAACGGTAATGGCGTCCATCTGACTTGACCGCCAGCTCGAGATTTTCCGCCCCGTCATGCTCCGGCAGCGGCAGATCAAAACAATCCACCTTGCCATTGACACTGACCATCAATCTGGCCCGGAGCGCACTGGTTTCGTCAGTGCCGCACAGATGGAAATAAATGTAACTCATCCGGTCGTACATCAATACCAGTCCCGCCGTCTCCCGGTAACATTCCGGTTTGAAATCCAGCTTGAGGGAGGCGGTGAATTTTAAATTCTGCACCCGGCGCAGCACCGTACTTACCTTATTGCAGGAGTTGAGCGATTCACGTCCGGTAATTTCCAGACCGCCATCAGTGTATTTAAACCAGTCAGCTTCCGGTTTTTCCCGCAAAAATGAGAAATTGACATCCAGTTTTTCCCGGGTAAGATCATACTTTTCCTGCATTTTTTCCCACGTCTGTTCAGTCAGACACTCCGGAGCCGTCACGGTGATTTCCGGCCAATGGCCTCCGCATGCCAGACGCGGCCAGTCTCCTTTTTCCCATACCAGACGCTGGATTGACGTTTCCCTCCCCAGCGGGTAAACCATTTTGTCGAAAAATTTGCGCCGCATCAGGTGAACCAGGTAAACTTCACCGTCCGGCAGATCTACAAAATCCCCGTGTCCGGCCGCGCAGAACGGGAAACCGTACGGAGCATCAATCGTGGTAAGAATGGGATTTTCCGGATGTACTTCGTATGGGCCGTAAATGTTCCTGCTCCGGCACACAGTTACCGCATGGCGGACATCGGTTCCGCCCTCGGCACAGAATAAGTAATAGTACCCGTCTCTTTTATAAAGGTGAGGCCCTTCGGTTATTCCGATTGGAGTACCTTCGAAAATACGCTGCAGTTTTCCGGTCAGCCGTTTCTCCTCCATGGAATACTCCTGGACATATACGCCGTTGAAACGTTTTCCGCCGGGTTCTCCCATCTGCATATTGACATAATAGCAGCGGCCGTCATCATCAAAAAACAGTGACGGATCAAAACCGCCGGAACGGATAAAAGTCGCCTCCGACCACGGTCCCTGTATATTTCTTGAACGGACAAAATATGTAGGTGAATCAGTTATCGGTCCGCCTACCCCGCTTACCACGGCAAAGGTAACGTAAAACCAGCCGTCGTGCCGCAATATCTGGGGTGCCCAGACTCCGCATGAACACTCACAGCGGCAGAGATCGAAATGCTGTTTTTCAGTCAGCACATGTCCGATAAGGTGCCAGTTTTTCAAATCGCGGGAATGATGTATCTGTATTCCGGGGTAATATTCAAAGGTGCTGCACACCACATAATAATCATCCCCGTCACGGCAAATCGACGGATCCGGATTGAAGCCGCGGATAACCGGATTCTCAATATTTCTCATAGAAAAACTCCTCCTGTGCCGAGAGAATATTTAAAGTATATTGAATTATAATATATATGAATGGTGCCGGATATGCAAGTATAATTCTGTAAAAAACTCTCTTTTTTATCAATCTGACTTGAAAAAATGCCTTACCGGCAGTATCTTATTGCTTGTGAGATTTTGTCAATAAAAACGTAAGGATTTTTTATCATGCCGGTGGATATTCTGATTGGCACCCAGTGGGGTGACGAGGGTAAAGGTAAACTTATCGACGTGCTGACCAGGGATGCGGATATGGTAATCCGTTTTCAAGGCGGCAGCAATGCCGGTCATACCATTGAGATCGGCCCGGAAAAATATGTTCTTCATCTGGTTCCCTCCGGTATTTTCCGTCCTGAGGTAAAGTGTGTTATCGGCAACGGCCTGGTGGTTGATCCCATCGGACTGAAAGAGGAAATGGAAAAACTGGTTGAACGCGGCATTTCCGTTGACAATGTGGAATTGTCCAACCGCGTCCACCTGATTTTTGAGTATCACAAACGCGCCGATGCCCTCCGCGAAGCTGGTGCCGGCAAAGATAAAATCGGTACGACCAAACGCGGTATCGGCCCGGCTTATACCGACAAAGCCTCCCGCTGCGGCATCCGCGCCTGCGACCTTGCCAATCTGGCGAAACTGGAAAAACTCTTCCGGGCACAAGCTCAGCGTTACAACAAAATATTCAGCGAAAGCGGTGTGGCTGAGCTGGATATTGACGGAGAATGGCGCAAAGTCAAGGCGGCGGCGGAATATCTTGCTCCTCACGTTACCGATACAGTGTATTCTATCAATGCCGCGGTAAAA
>CASECL010000114.1 GCA_949286445.1 uncultured bacterium
CCTCGAACTGGTATGCAAGGGCCGTGAACTGGCCAATCAGCTTGGCGTCAAGACCGAGGCCGTTCTGCTGGGCAACGGTGTGGAAAAGTGCGTTGATACTCTTTTTGCCTACGGCTGTGACAAGGTTTTCCTGGCGGAAGATCCCGCTCTGGAGCCCTTTACTGCCATGCCGTACGCCCGGGTGATTATGAATTTGATCAAGGCGCACAAGCCGAATATTCTGCTTTTCGGTGCGACCATGAAGGGCCGCGAGCTGGCTCCCCGGGTGGCGTCAGAGAAGAAAGCCGGTTTGACCGCTGACTGCACTGATTTGCGGATTGATGACTTTGAGGACAAAGTCAACGGCAAGTCTTACAAGAACAAACTTATGCAGATCCGTCCCGCCTTCGGCGGCAACATTATCGCGACCATTGTCAACTCCTGGGAAGATCCCCAGATGGTAACGGTCCGTGAAGGCGTGATGAAGATGGATGAACCGGATTTCACCCGCAAGGGCGAAGTTGTCCGGGTGAAGGTGGAACTTGACAGCGTGGAAACTGTGGTTGAAGTGCTGGAACGGGTTCGCGCTGACAAGGAAGTTGATCTCAAGGGAGCCCAGATTATCGTTGCCGGCGGTTACGGCGTGGGATCCAAGGAGAATTTCAAACTCATTTACGATTTGGCCGAAGCTCTCGGCGGTGAAGTCGGTGCCAGCCGCGCTGCGGTGGATGCCGGATGGATCAGTCATGATCACCAGGTGGGGCAGACCGGGGTTACGGTGCGTCCGCGCCTCTACATTGCCTGCGGTATATCCGGTTCGATTCAGCACCGTGCCGGTATGGCGGAGTCCAAGAAGATTATCGCCATTGACACCGATCCGGGGGCGCCGATCTTCTCGGTGGCTCATTATGCCATCTGCGGCGATCTTAACGAAGTAGTGCCCAAAATGATCAAGGCGTTCAAGGCCAAGGCGTAAACGAAAGCGGGGAACAAACTATCATGGCTAATTATTTTGAAGACAATCAGGATTTGAAGTTCACGCTCAACTCGATTGACCTTGCTGAAGCGGTTGCGCTGCGGGAGGACAATTACCGGGAAAGCGAAAAATTTGACAACGCTCCGGTGGACTACGCCGATGCGCTGGATAACTACAACCGTATTCTTTCCGTGGTGGGTGACATCGCCGGAAATAATATCGAAGAACGTTCCCGTACGGTGGATGAAGAGGGGCCGCATTTTGAAAACAACAAGGTAACTTATCACCCGCTTACGGTGCAGAACCTGGAAGATCTGCGTAAAGCCGATCTGATGGGTGTAATGCTGCCCCACCGTTTCGGCGGCTTGAATTTCCCGGTGACGGTTTACACGATGATGACCGAAATGGTTTCCCGTGCGGACGGTTCACTGCAGAATATCTTCGGGTTGCAGGATATTGCCGAAACCATCAATGAGTTCGGCAGCGAGGAACAGAAACAGCGTTATCTGCCCGGATTTGCCAAAGGCGATCTGGACGGTTCCATGGACTTGACTGAGCCGGATTTCGGTTCCGACCTGCAGGCGGTGCGTCTGCGCGCCACCCAGGGAGAGGATGGCAAATGGTATTTGAATGGTATGAAACGCTTCATTACCAACGGCTGCGCCAAAGTTCACCTGGTGCTGGCCCGCAGTGAAGAAGGTACTTCTGACGGCCGCGGACTTTCCATGTTCATTGCCGAAGCCTGCCCGCAGCTGGTGGTGCGCCGGATTGAGCACAAGCTGGGTATCCACGGTGTTGCCACCTGCGAATTGCAGTACAATAATGTACCGGCTCAGCTCTGCGGCAAACGCCGTTTCGGTCTGATCAAATACGTTATGAGTCTGATGAACGGTGCCCGTGTGGCGATCAGTGCCCAGGCTCTGGGGATTGCTGAAGCCGCCTACCGTGAAGCCAGAAAGTATGCTTCAGAACGTGAACAGTTCAAGCGTTCAATTGACCAGTTTCCGGCTATTTACCGGATGCTCAGCTCAATGAAACTCAAGATTACCGCTGCGCGTGCTTTGCTGTATGAAACCACCCGTGCGGTGGATTTGCGCAATGGCTACACCCATTTGATGGAATCCAGCGAGACGCCGTCAGCCGAAGTCCGTGACAAGCAGAAGTATTACAACAAGTTTGCCGCGGTGCTGACCCCGATGTGCAAAGCTCTCTGTACTGAAATGTCCAACCAGGTGGCCTATGACGCCCTGCAGATTCACGGCGGTACCGGTTACATGAAGGACTTCAATGTTGAGCGTTATTACCGCGATGCCCGCATTACCAATATTTACGAAGGAACCACTCAGCTTCAGGTGGTGGCGGCGATCGGCGGCGTTATGCAGCGCGATACCGACGTGAGAATAAAGGAACTCATGAGCCTGCCTTATGAGGGCAAACTGGCCAGATTGCTGGAAGTGGTAAAAGGTCTGCATGAAAAACAGCTTCAGGCGGTGAAATTTGTGGCGGAAAAGAAAGATTCTGCTTACCATGACCTTATGGCCCGCAACCTGGTGGAGATGGAAACTTACGTTTTCGTCGGTATGCTGATGCTGCGTGATGCGCTCAAGTGTGAGGACCGGGTGGCTCTGGCGGAACGCTATGTGCTGGATTCGGTCACTGAATATGAAAAGCGTTATCTGGAAGTTATGTCCGGAGATACCGGCCTGATTGACAACCGCCGGGAGATCATCAATTACTAATGGAGCGGTTTTCCCTCCGTTGTAACGCGGAGGGAAAATTAAATAACAGGAGTTTAATTATGAATAACGCTTATCTGGCGAAAGCCAAGGAAAAAATTCCGGATGCTCAGATTCTGTCTATTGTGGCGGCAAAGAGAGCCCGCCAGCTTGCGCTGGGAGCACGGCCGATGATAAAATGCGATGCCGAAGATCATCTTGATGTGGCACTGCTGGAGATCGGTGAAGGTCTGTTGAGCTACGAATTCGGTTTGGAAAAGAAGCCGGAGAGCGCGGATGAAGCGGCCGCCGGAAGCGAAGAAGCGGGAACGGAAAATGCCTGACTGCATGGGAAAAAAGGCTGAAGTCGCCTTGCTTATGGGCAGTAAAAGTGATCTTCCGCTGGTGAAGGGAGCTTTTGACATTTTCCGTGAATTCGGTGTTGGTTTTACCGCCCGGGTGCTTTCTGCTCACCGTACTCCGGATGAGGCGGCCGAGTTTGCTGCCGGGGCGGAAAAAGCCGGAATAAAGGTTATAATCTGCGCAGCTGGAATGGCGGCGCATCTGGGCGGAGTGGTGGCATCTTTTACCACTGTTCCGGTAATCGGAATTCCGGTGGCGTCAGAGCCGTTTAACGGTATGGACGCGCTTTTGAGTATGGTGCAGATGCCGCCGGGAATACCGGTGGCAGTGGTGACGGCAGGAAAGGCTGGCGGAAAAAACGCCGCGCTGTATGCCGTATCCATACTGGCTTTGAGCAATCCTGAGTTAGGGGAAAAACTCAAATCCTACCGTGCTGCTCAGAAAAAGAAAGTTCTGGAAGCTGACGCTGAACTCCAGAATGAGTTGTCCAATTTGTAATCAATATACAAGTTGGCATGGATGCCTTATCCGGTGAAACCGCCGGCAATTCGGGCGGAAAGTGCTGGTTTGCCGTAAAATGGTGCAAGGCAGTGATTTTCTGCCGGGAGCAGTGTGAGGCGGCAGCTGTTTGCCGTAAGCAGGCGGCTGTGTCATCTGATAACAGGGACTTTTACCGGAAAATGTAAAATTGATCCGGATAGAGCCGGGACAACCAAATAAAATTTTTGCCGCCGGGCGTGAAACGCACGGCGGCTTTTTTTATTGACGATCCGCAGTGAAGCGGATAATATTTTCACTTCCGGGGAAAAATAATAATAACAAAACTGGATAAATTTCAATTTTGATATATTGTTAACTCTGTGTATCCGGCAATTCAGTTGAAAAAAGTATTATCCGGGAATAACAGATAAAATAATGGAGGAAATATGACCGGCACACCGTTGACCTACTGTAATCCATTGCCGCTGCCGGATTATCCCCGGGGGAGATTTTCCCGCCGGGACAGTGTGGGAGGTTGGCTTAATTCCGGGGAATTTCATGATTTCCGGGAATGCGCGGATCCCTGTGTTATTTTCACCGGGGGGCGGTGGGTAATGTATCCATCCTGCAAAATGGCTTATGAAAGTTGTGATTTCGTCCATTGGCGTTATGTGGAGATGAATATCACAGATGTTGGTTATGCTCCCACCGTAGTGGAATTCCGGGGAAAATTCCTGCTGACGGCCTGCGAAGCTCCGCTTTATATTGCAGATAATCCCTTTGGATCATGGCGGGAACTGGGGTATATCTGCGGCATTGACGGTAAAAAATTGACTCATTTTTTTGATCCCATGCTGTTTGCCGACGACGATGGGAAACTTTATTGTTACTGGGGCTGCGGAGCACCGGGTATAATGGGGGTGGAGCTGGATGGCGATAACCCGGTGCAGGCTCTGAGTCGTGAAAAAATACTTTTTGCCTACAATCCTGAACACGTTTGGGAACGATTGGGGGAATATAATGAAGACCCCTCCAATTCCTATGTCGAAGGATGCTGGATGTATAAAAAAAATCAGCGTTATTATATGACTTACTCTGCTCCGGGAACGGAGTATTCCACTTATTGCACCGGGTGTTATGTTTCCGATGCCCCGCTGGGAAAATTCATTCCCCAGCAGCGCAATCCGGTGCTGAAAAGTTCCTCCGGCTTGATCAAAGGTGCCGGCCACGGCAGTGTGGTGGACGGCCCGGGGGGAACATTGTGGATATTTTACACCTGTCTGGCGGGACGGGATCACATGTTTGAACGCCGGGTTGGATGTGATCCCGCCGGATTTGACGGAAATGGAGAATTTTTTACCGCCGGAACCAGTGAAACCCCCCAGTTCGCTCCCGGGATAAATCCCCGTCCGGAACTGGGCAACAGTACAGGATGGCTGCCGCTTTCCGTGGGAAAATTCACCCGGGCGGGAAGTCAGACGCCGGGGAGGGGGAGTTCTTTTGCGGTGGATAATAATTTGCGCACCTGTTATGAGGCCGCCGAAGATGATTTGGAAATGGTGTTTGAAGTCAATCTCAAGGGGAAGTTTACCATATTCGCTTTCCGGGTAATCTGGGCGGAAACCAATCTCTCTTATCCCGATATCCCGCCGGGGGCGTGGCAGTATGTTGTGGAAGCAAGTCCGGAAAATGAGGGAGATGACAACTGGAAAATGGCTTTTGACGGCTCGGATAATCAGACTGATTTGCTTATTGATTACCGCGGAATTCCGGAAACAGATGCGCGGCGGGTACGCCTTAAAGTGGTCGGCGGGCCGGCAGGAATGCGCCGGGGAATAACCGAATTTACCGTGTTCGGTCAGGGATTTTTCCCGGATAAGGAAAATCCGCATGGCGTTTACGCCAGTTTAATCAGCTGAGCGGCCGGGAAGAAGAATTTGCAAATCAGAAATTGCGGGGTTATATTAATCCAGTTTCAAACTTCAATAACAGGAAAAATTTATGAGCAAAGTAATTATCAAAACCAGCATGGGCGATATGACCGTGGAGCTCTTCGACCGTGAAGCTCCCGAAACCGTGGCCAACTTCCTCTCTTATGTGGATGACGGTTTCTACAAAAATACCATTTTTCACCGGGTAATTGACAACTTCATGATTCAGGGCGGCGGCTTTGATACTGATTTTAATCAGAAGGAAACCAAAGCTCCGATCAGGAATGAAGCCACTAACGGTTGTTCCAATGACCGCGGCACCATTGCCATGGCCAGAACCCAGGTGATTGACAGTGCCACCAGCCAGTTCTTTATCAACGTGGTGGATAATGATTTTCTCAATTTCCAGTCTCCCACTCCCCAGGGATACGGATATTGCGTCTTCGGCAAAGTTACCGATGGCGAAGAAGTGCTTGACCTCATTCGCAAGGTGAAAACCGGAAACCGCGGCTATCATCAGGATGTCCCGGTGGAAAATGTGGTAATTTACGATATCGTCCGGGCCTGAGAAATAGATAAATAAAGCATAGAGTACATACTGTTATGCCGGAGCTGGAAGCAAGTTTTCCCCCTCCGGCATATTTTATTTTATGGAATTAAGCGTGGAATTTTGTTTTGCAGAGCGGCAGTATTGCCAACGGCGAAATAAAAACAGATGTTTTCAGCCGGCATAAAGTTTTCCCGGCAGAAAAAATCCGGCGCGGAATTTGCCCTTATGCAATGCCGCGCCGGAAGGGGAGTTTGAATGTCCCGATGCCGGTTATTTCGCCGGATTACGGGTGACGTTCCAGTCGCCGGAATCGGCGATGTTTACAGTAAAGTCAGTATTGTCCAGGCGGAATTTGACTTTGCTTGATTTATCGTTGGTGTTGAAGGTAATCTGCTTTGCCAGTTCATCCGGTTTTTCTCCCGCCCGGTAGGGCAGAACTACCATGGTCCGCGCTTCACGCTGTCCCGCTTTAACCGGGAATTTGGCAAAAACCGTGTATTTACCCGGCTTCAGTCTGCCCCATTCTTCAGTGGCAATGCCGATATCATCTTCTGATGCCGGGTCAAATACCACCAGAATACCCCGGGAATATTTCTTTGCATCCGCCGGATCACAGCTCCACGCTTCATCCGGTTTTGACGCAAAATAATTTTTCCCTGCAGTACCAAGTGAATACAATTGCCAAGTCAGTCCCGCTGTCCAGTTGTCAAGCGTTTTTCCCGGCTCAAAAACTTCACGGATAATCAAGGCTCCCTCTTTGGTCAACACAATTCTGCGGGTGTAACGGCTGTCAAAACTGCCGAATTCATCAAAATTCAACACCCCGAAACTGTCTCCCTGTTTGACATCAGTTTTGGCATCTTTCAGCCGGGAATGCAGTACCATGCTGTATTCCGACGGACCATGCCAGGCGTTGTAATTATTGAGCGAGTCGTCCCGGTAGCGGAAGGCCGATTTGGGAGGATTTCCGTCCAGATAACGGATTTCGTAACGTAATGCGCTGTATTCTTTTTCATCAAAGGCAACGTTGTAATCTTTCATCTTGAAGCGTCCCTTGGGAGGTATAACCAATGGCCCCTGATCAATCATTTTCACTCCCGCCGGCCCCTCCAGCCGGAGATTGGTAATCCGGATGGTTGAATCATTGCGCGATGTATTGTCCGGATAGAAGAAGTGAAATACCCGTTTCCCGGACTTACCTTCGGCAAATCCGAATCTGGCTGCCGGAATGGATACAGTTAAATCTTTGCCCTCCGGCCAGTGGAAAAACGGGAAACGATCTCCATACTGCTGTACGCTTATACCATTGCCGCCGGTTCCGGTCTGACGGCCGAGGTGACGGTAGAAGCCGTGATTGAGCAGAACGTTATCCGCTTCGTAATCAATGATGGATGCCGGTTTTTCCATGTGCGCGTGGTCGCCTTTGGAATAAAGATCAATCGCGATCATCGGGCTGCCGGGATTTAAATCCGGACGCAAAATCATAAAGTAAGGGTGTGTCGCTCCAACTGCATCATTGCGGTGATTTATGCCGGTGACCAGCGGTTGCGGCGCCGTCCGCTGATCCGGGTCAACATAGGCCAGATCAGCGTAAATATTAAAATGCCACGGAATCCGGAAATAATTGAAATAACGCCAGTGGCGGTTTTTCAGCTTCTTCGCTGCGGCGGCAAAACTGGGATCATTGTAGAATTTGGAGGCAAATTCAAATATCCGCATCCAGGCAAAATTTCCGCCGTGTTCAAAATAGTCGTCGCCAAATTCCGGCATATTCCCGGATGGCGTAACCAGATCCCGGTAAACGGCAAACTGATTTTGCCAGGCCGGTGTGCGCAGGTCTTCCAGTCTCCCGGTCGCTTCAAGGATGTCAAGCAGTTGATACAATCCCAGACTGGAATAATTGCCGCTGTTTTCATCCAGCGCACCGCAGCTGCGGTGGGAATCCCACCACTTCGTCCAGTTTTTCCGGAATGGCTCAAAGGCCGGATCATCCGGATAAAGTTGGTATGCCGCCATAACCTGTCCACCCATTTTGCCCAGTTCCCGGTTGCCGTAACGGAAATAGGTGTAGGGTTTGGCGATCATCTCACGCTCAATAATCCGGCGGACCCTTTTTTCCTGTTCCGGAGTAAGTGCCTTGTGTTTTTTCAGAAGCAGGACGCTTTTAACAAAAGGTATGCCGTCAAAGTCGCCGAAGCGGACTTTTTCTTTTTCGAAGCGTTCCAGAATATTATTGAAGATCGCCAATCCGTTATCCAGATATTTTTTATCTCCGGTACGGTCATAAAGCACCAGGGCTGTGTACATTGCCCCAGGTGAATTGATTTTCTTTATCCCGGTTTTTTTCACATTGTGGTTGAGTGCCCAGTCAAAACTGCGCTTGACCAGAGCAGTGTAATCTTTACTGGTGTCCGCCGGTATTTCCGGTTTGTTCAAACGGAAACCATTTGGTGAAACTTTTACCGCCTCCTGGAATTTGTCCGGCGTGTAAATCGTATTGGCAAACACTGCTCCTGCAAGCGAAAATGCCATAAGTGCGATTTGATGTTTCATGTTGTTCCTTGGGTTATAATTTGATAATTTACAACTCTATTGCCCCTGACATCCCCCCCACAATGTGTCACGGTTAACCGGATGAATTTCAATCCGGATAGAAAAGCGGCGGCGTCGCTCCGGATGGTGTATAAGGCTCCTTGGTATATTCGCTGGGACGGCGGAACTTCAAAGGTACCGGAGGCATCCAGTTCAGCCATGAGACTGGATCTGTATTGCGGATTTCGCTCTTTTCACCCACGCCATTGCCGTTTTCCGCGGCGACAGCGTATTCGTACACACTGCCGGAGTAGGGGATTGGATTATCCAGCGATCCCGGCAGTCTGCAGGGGGAAACCACGTCAGCAATACGGTCGGTAAACTGCCGGTCAAGTCCGGAATAAATCTCCTTCCAGTCGGTTTCGCCCCGTTTGCGGCGGTAAAGCTTGTAATTTTTTACCCCGAGACATTCACCCCAGGCGGCTTTTACCACGCCGTTGGAAAGCTCCAGCATCAGCCCGTCCGGGTGTTCCGGAGCGGCACCGGTAACATAGAGCGGATAGAGCAGAGAAGGTATTGAAGTACGGTTCTGATTTATCGCGGTAAGACGCAGATGAACCTTTTGGCCATTGGGAAGATTTTTTACTTCCAGAACTTTGGCGTTTCCTTCTGCCGCAACACTCCAGGTTTTGCCGTTATCAGAGCTTACTTCCAATTTGTAATGTTCCGCCCCGCCCGCCGGAGCATAGAAAACTTTTGCCCCGCCGGAAATATTTTCCGTCCGCAGAATTTCCGGGCGTGCCGGAGCCGGAGTTCCGGCGGTATATTCCAAAATATGGCGGCCGGGAAGAATATTTTTCCCGTCTGAAGCAACTCCGTCAATGTAAAGTTTGCCGGGGATTTTGCCGAAATCAAACTTTACACTCTGCGGATTCTGCCCCTCCACCGCGATAATGCCGGAAAGTTCCCCGGAAGCAGACCTGGTCAGACCCGCCGCTGCCCAGTCGCTCTCAATGGCAATGCCGAGACCGTCACGGCGGAGTTCGCCTTTGCCGAACAGAGCAAGTTCAAGAGATTTATCCAGTTTGGCTCTGACTACGCCAGCAGTTCCGGTGAAATTGGTTTGTTTGTCTTTATAGGTTACCGGATCGGAGGCGCGGAAGAAGATGTCCCTCGATTCCGGAGTAATTACCGGATAAACACCCTCCGGATAACGTCCGGTTTTACGGAGATCATACAGTTTATTTTTCAAAAACGGCAATTCACGCTTCTGCATATTGGCAACTCTGATTTGACCTTTGCGGTGGGTTACCAGTACCAGATTGTCGCCGTTCCGGGGGCTGCCGTCCCGCTGGAAACCTTTTGCGCTTGGCGTTTCCACCTCGCGCCAGTGATCCTGGCGGATAGATTGCGGGTTGAGGAACCAGAAGTCCGGCAGTACTCCGTCTTTGGGCACAAACCAGCTGAAACGGGTGACGTTGCGCACTTTGTCAAGAATGATAAAGTAATCTCCCCCAACCAGCATGACAGAACGGAAATCATATTCCGGCCAGGAATAGGCATCTTTGCCCCGGCGCGATTCAATTGTCGCCAGCTGGGCAACGCCAAGATCAAAAAGCGGCTTTTCCAGCACATTATGCCCGATAGCCCGGAAGGCATGATTTTTCATCACCGCCGCGCCGGAATAACCGTCCACATCATTGGTGGAGTGATCCCCGGCATCTTCGCGTTCGTGCCCGGTCCAGGTTCTGCCATTGGCAACATAGTAAATCGCTCCAGTCGCACCCTGGCCGGAATTGCCCCAGCGGTAATTCGGACCGTCATCAACTTGAGAGAGGAATAAAAATACTTCATTTGGCGAACCAACCCCGTAACGCAGGTTGATGCCGTAACCGGTGTATTTACAGCTGGTCAGTTCCGGCGGAGTACCCCGGTTGTTGCCGATGCGGTCAGCCAGAAAACTTCTGCCCCAGTTGTCGGTCTGTGTGTCGGCGGCGTCAAAATCCGGTTTCAGCCAGAGCAGATGTTCCGCGGTAAGCGGCGCGTAATTGCGCAGAAACCACCCGTAGTAACGTACCGTATCCGGTATCGGCTGAGTGGTGCCGGTACCGTGGGCCCCCTGCGCCGGATATGCCCGGAGCGGATACGCCTGTGCCAGAGAGGGTGGATTGGTTTCTCCATTCCGGTAATGCTGCCGCCAGTAGGGATCCGGATTGATAAGCGGAGCCGTTGCCGAATCCACCATCCAGTTGCCCCGTTCCGCCGTGGCCTGAGTCGCCCAGCGGTTAATTCCGTCGGTAACAAAGCCGGCAACCTGTCCCGGCAGAGTGGGTGACAGATGCGCCCAGTTGTAAACCCCGAAACTTTCGGTCCAGCGTCCGCCGCGGCTGTTGTAAGTTTTGACCTCCGGACGGGTGAAAAAGCAGGAACTCACCTGCCAGTACTTCTGATAAAAATCCCGCCACTCCTGTGCCATCGGGTGTTCCGGGAAAAGCCAGGCCACATGCATCGGCATGGTCCAGCCGTCCGCCGCCATATTCGGGCATCCCGCCAAACTGGAACGAATTGGGTGCATGGCATCATCTGTAAGCAGATAACCGGCGTAAAGTAATATGGCATCCAGCCGTTTGCGGTTGGCTTCCGGCAGTTTGTCCGCAAAGCGCAGATAGCTTTCCGAAAGCTGGGTGTACATGTAACGGTGCTGAATAGAGTTCACCCCCGGCCAGGTATTCAACCCCTGCGGGTAAAAGACCAGACTTGAATTGAGGACAAATTTTTCCATGTCCTTTTCGTCTTTATACGTTTTGCCGTTCATCGGATCCGGAGAGGGATGTCTGCCATCGTAAGAGAGCTGCCAGTCTTTTACCCGGTTCAGGCTCTGCGGACCGTAAAGCTGGCCCAGCAGCTGGTTGTAACGGAAACGGGTGGTGCGGTAATTGAAACGCACATCACCAACCGGTTTGGGAACATTTTTCCAGTAGGTTACTTTCATGTCTTCAACAAATTTTTCACCTTTCTCCGCCGGGGCGTAATTTATGGCAAGTGAACGCCCGCCGGTATTTACCGGAAATGTCCACTCCAGCACCCCGTCACGGTAACGGAAGGACAGCATTAAATTCCGGGTCGGCTGCCAGATGCCGTAAGCCGGATCAAACCAGCTGTTGTAATCCCGGACAAAAACTCCCAGTTCATTGCCTTTCTCCGTCCAGAAACTGACACAGGGGAAAAGTTCACGCACACTGTTGCCGCAGTAGGGGGCAAGCTTCATATACATGGTTTCGCCGGGTTCTTCCACCACCGTCGGATACCAGTGGGGGTCTTCCTGGATCATGGCGCAAATCATGCTTTCATCAATTTCCGGCCATGCGCCTTTTGATTCCGCCCAGTAAGTTGATTCGGTGGCAAAACGGTATTCCACCGGAAAGTTTTTCCAGGATACTTTCATATTTATTCCGGCATCCAGAGGAAGATTTTCCATTTCTTCATCAAATTCAAAAAAGTCGTAGCCGTCAATAAAACGCATGGTCACCCGGTAGATGCCGCCATTGGCAAATTCATAGGTCAGCTGTTCAGTGCGGAATAACGGTCCGGATTCCAATGTGGCGCGTTTCAGCGACTTCACCGCCAGCTTGGGGCTGTCCAGAACGCTTTCTCCGATCCATTTCCCGTCGCCCAGCCGGATGCCGGCAATGGGGCCTGGAATGATTTCACCAGTGGTGAAAATTTTCGCCTCCGGCAAACGTACTTCAATGGTTTTCAGCGGGGCAGGAGATACTGGATCGCCGGACTTCAAAGTAAATTCCCGCTTCGCTCCCGAGGGAAGATCTCCGAAAAAGTTCAACACGGCAGAACTCTTGCTTACTGCAGACCACTGAATGGGAATTTGTCTGCCGGTATTGTCAACCAGAATAATCTTTTTCAAATCCGTTCCGGGGGCAAAATTCACCGGGTATGAAAGCAGTGTCCTCGGCCAGCGGTACACCGGAAAATTGATTTCGTCGCGGTAACTTATGGTTAAAGGGTCGCCTTTCCAGAACAGCTCCCCGGCATTCAGGCATAGAAAACTGCCGATTGCCGCCAGCAGAAACAAGATACGTTTCATTGTCATTTTCTCCTTGAAACTTGTGATTGTTTTACTGTATTAAATAAAGTTATAAAAAACTATTTTTTTATAATCCGGGGCGGAAGCATAATTTGATAATTAGTTTCCGGAGCATTTCCCGCCGCCGCCAGCACCCCTTGCCGGATCAGTTCCGGTCCGCGCAAGTCAAGATAATAAAAACCGGGAATATTCATTGCCGAAGGATTATATTCAGCGGCAAAACATTCATAGTCTTTGCCCGGAGTAAGTCCGCAAACTGCAAGGTTTTTCAATACGCTTTTTTCGTAAATGCTTTTTCTGAAACCGACCGCCGCTACTTTACCTCTGGTCCTGCGGATTTCCGAAGCCAGTTTTTCCGCGGCGGTTTCCCGGGTTTCACTCAGCAGCCGGCAGGGAATATTGCCGTTGCTGAGTGCCAGATAACGCAAATAAGATATCGCTTCCTGCTGAAATGAGGAAGAGTGAGTATTTTTTTCCACATCAATCATGATTATTTCGTCACAGGAACTTTCTTTTATCGCATTAAACAGCATCTGCATGGCACTGTGCGTATTTGACTGCACCTGGATACCGCTGGAGACGTTGTTTTCAAATCCGAATAAAATAATATTGCGGGTATGCTTCAATGCGGCACATTGATCTAAAATTTCCTGAAAATGTGACTTGATAAAAAATACATCAATATCCGCCGCCGAAAGTGATTCCGGCAGCCCCCCGTTCTCCGATAACCGGGAAATCCGTAATGAGGCATTGTACTGCTGGGCATATTCCTCCAGTATCTCCATGGTCATCAGGTCAAGCTCGGTATAAGAGTAGGAACGGAAGGTATAAGGCAGGAGAAAACACCAGTTTTGTCTGTTCTTTTTGGCTTGGCGATGGATGGGTTTGTAATCCAATTCACGGGCAATCGCCTGTATCCGCTCTGCAGTAGCTTTTGAGATCTCCGGGCTGTTGTTCAATGCCAGCGATACCGCCCCTTTTGACACCCCGGCCTTGCGCGCCACGTCCATGATTGTAATGCGGTTTCCCATAAGTAAAACTGACCTTTCGGTTATTGCTGTTACGGGTATATTATAATTTAAAAACTTAACTCTGCCAATAGTTTTTCTAAAAATAATTGATTTTTTCAAGAAGTTTAGTAGATTGTTTAGTAAATTTGTTTAGTGTCTGTATCGGGCAAGGCCGCCGCGGCAGCGGTGAAAAAAGGGTAAATCCGGCGGTGGCGGCTGGGAGTTCTCTGAGAGTTCCGGGGGCGTGCCGGAAACGGAA
>CASECL010000115.1 GCA_949286445.1 uncultured bacterium
AAAGTGATGAAAATAACCACGTTAAAATAGTTTGCGGTACCGGTAAATTCAAATTGCTGGGTCTTTCCGCGCTGGATTTCCCTGAGTCCATCGGCTTTGATGAAGTAAGAAAAATCCAGCTTTCTGAAAGCGAATTCAAGCGGATGATCGGTTCAATATCTTATGCGGTAAGCTCGGAAGACAGCCGCAAGGCACTTACCGGTATATTGCTTTCAGTAAGTGAAAACATCGTTACCGCAGTAGCCACCGACGGAAAACGTCTGGCAGTTCAGTCCAGCGTGCCGGAAGAGGTAAGCGGAGCCGGCGGCGATTGCATTATTCCCCTCAAGAGTGCCAATGAGGTAAAGCGTCTGCTTGACGGCAATGGTTCGGTGGTGATAAAGATCGGTGAAAAACAGTGTTCATTTTCCACGGCTTCATTCACCTTGAATACTAAACTTATCGAAGGAAATTACCCCAATTACAAGGCGGTCATTCCCACCGATTTCAAAAAGAGCGTGGAAATTGACAGCCATAAACTGCTGGAAAAAATATCCATGGTTTCCCAGATACTTTCCGACTCCAGCAGTTTTGTAGTGCTTGATTTTGAGAGCAACCTGCTCCGTGTCCACGCTTCCAGCAGCGAAGTGGGAGAGGGCGGCGACATTGTGGAAGTGGAATATGCTGATGAACCGCTGGAAATTTCATTCAACCCGGATTTCCTGGCGGATTGTTTGAAAAACACCTCTTCAGACAAGGTGATTTTCAAAATCAATGACTCTTTAACTCCGGTTCTTATTGAGGGACAGCCGGGATTTCTGTACGTCATTATGCCGATCCGCAAGAAGTAATTTTGCAGAATACTTCTGATATTGATGGGAACGGAAATGACTGTTTTGGACATAAAACTTTCAAATTTCCGTTCCTGTGAGTCGAAAATCTGGCATTTTGACCGGAAAAAGACGGTTTTTACCGGCAGAAACGGCACCGGAAAAAGCAATTTGGCGGAAGCGGTGTTTTTCTGCAGTATTTTGCGTTCATTCCGGACTTCGTCGCTGCGGGAGCTTTACCGGCTGGGAAAAACGGAATTTCTGTTGGAAATGACCATTAAAAAAAGGTCATATCCGGAGAAATTGAAGATAATTCAGCATCTCGGCGGCGGAAAGAAGCTCTTTATTGACAATGAGCCGGTGGTAAGATCGAGTGATTTTATCCGGGAATTCCGGGCGGTGGCGTTTGCTCCGGAGGATAAAAATATTGCGGGAGGGTCATCGGTTTTCCGGCGCAGATTTTTTGATATGCTCATTTCGGTACTGGAGCCGGGTTATCTCAAGGCATTGCAGAATTATCTGACTGCGCTCCGGGAGCGCAATGCGGCTTTGAAAGCAGGACCGGCGGCAGGGGAGGGTTTCAATGACGGAGTTTTTGCCGCTTTTGAAAAAGTGATGGCGGAAAACGGTTCGGAAATCGGCACTTACCGCCGGAAATATACGGAGATTGCAGCGGAGAAACTGATTCAGCTTTCCGGTTCGGATAAGTGGGGGATAGTTTACCGTCCGGAATTTCCGGAAAACAGCGGTGATTATGCGGCGTTTTTAAGTTCCAGCCGGGAAAGAGACCGGAAGAAAGGTTTCACCTTTTCCGGGCCGCAGCTGGATGACTGGAAGTTGACTTTTGAAGACCGGGAACTGCGTTCCTACGGCAGCAGCGGACAAACCAGACTGTGCGCGCTTTACCTCAGGATGGCGGAGTTCATGCTGGTAAGGGAGAGAACCGGTCTGCCGGTGGTGGCGATAGTGGATGATGTTACCGGAGAACTGGATTCGGAGAACCGGAACCGGTTTTACCGGATGCTGGATCTGGCGGATCAGAGTTTTTTTACTTTTACCGAATTTCCCGGGGAGGAATTTTTCGCTGATGCCGGGGAGTTGAAAATCGGATAAATTACCGCGGGTGCGGCAGAAAGAAGATGATTTTATCAGCGGAAAATTCCGCAGGGTTGTAAGTGCCAATATTATCAGGAGAAAAAATGGAAAAGTTCGATGTGTGCGTGGTGGGTGCGGGGCCCGGAGGTTATGTTGCGGCAATCCGTTGCGGTCAGCTGGGACTGAAGACCGCGCTGGTGGAAAAGGCTTATCTGGGTGGAACCTGTCTTAACTGGGGATGTATTCCCACCAAAACGCTGATTGCCGGCGGCGAAGTGCTTTCCGCGGCCCGCAAAGCATCGGAATTCGGAGTGGATATTTCCGGTGAAGTCAAGGTGAACTGGGCTAAAATGCAGGAACGCAAGGATGCGGTAGTGGCGAAATTGCGCCAGGGTATTGCAGGTTTGCTCAAAAGTGCCGGAGTGACTGTATTTTCCGGGCGCGGTGAATTTCTGAGCAAAAAGCAGCTGATGGTAGCTGCCGGAGATGATGCCGGAAAGGTGATTGAGAGCGCGAATTTTATTATTGCTTCCGGCAGTGATCCGCTTATTCCCCGCTTTATTCCGGAGGGTAAACGCGTATTGAGCAGTACGGAACTGCTTTCCATCGACCGGATTCCCAAGAGTCTGCTTATTCTTGGCGGCGGCGTGATCGGGTGCGAATTTGCCTGTCTTTTTGCGGAGCTCGGCAGTGAAGTAACGGTGGTGGAAATGCTGCCGACCATACTTCCGAATATTGATGCGGACTGTGTTAAAGTATTGAAAAAGAGCATGGAGAAACTGGGGGTGAAAATCCTTACCGGCCAGCCGCTTTCAGACATCAAGTGCACCAGCCGCGGCGTTTCCGGCAAAGCCGGAGAGGAGAAACTTTCTGCGGAATATCTTCTGGTCTCCATCGGCCGCAAACCCTGCAATGCTGAACTCAACCTTCCGGCCGCGGGAGTGAAGAGCAATGAACGCGGATTTATTCCGGTGGATGAATACAACCGTACCAATGTGCCGAATATTTATGCTATCGGTGATGTTACCGGCAAGATCATGCTGGCGCATTTTGCCTCAGCCGGAGCCAATCAGGTTGCCTCCACCATTGCGGGAAAACGGACTCAGTTCAACGGCGAGCTTACTCCGGGATGTATTTTCACGGTGCCGGAAATTGGTTCCCTGGGTATGAGCGAAGCGGAATGCCAGGCCAAAGGCATTCAATATAACGTGGGCAAATTCACTTTTGCCGGTCTGGGCAAAGCTCTGGCGATGAATGAGACCGAAGGTTTCGTTAAGATTATTGCGGACAGGGAAACCGATCAGATACTGGGTATTCACATTATCGGACCTCACGCCACCGATCTTATCGCGGAAGCCGGCCCGGTTCTGGCTATGGAAATGACCGCCCGTGAACTGGGAAAAATTATTCATGCCCATCCGACATTGGGTGAAGCAATGATGGAAGCGGCTCACGCGGTTCACGGTGAATGCGCCCATCAGCCCACCCGGAGACGCTGAATTTTCCGGAGCCGGCGGCATACGGCTGGAAGCTGTGGAGGGATTGCGGCTGACCGGGTGATACCGGGGAAAGCTGATGAGAAACGGCGGAAGCGGGAGTGGTCTTAATCAAATCAGGTCAGGGCAATAACGGGTAACCGGAAACGGGTCGCCGGAAAAATACTTATGGACGGGAAAAGATGATAATTCTCGGATTGGATCCGGCGATCCGCACCACCGGATACGGTGTGGTCGAACGGTTGGAAGATGGCCGTTACCGGATATTGGACTGCGGGGTGATCCGCAACACGGCAAGCATGCCTCACAGCGAATGTCTGCGCCGTCTTTCCGGCGGTGTCGGCCAGCTGGTGGAGAAGTTCAAGCCGGAACACGCCTCCATTGAGGAACCTTTTGTGGGTCGCAATGCGGGAACGGCAATTATTCTCGGCATGGCCCGCGGAGCGATAGTGGCGGAGCTGGCCCGGCATCATATTCCGGTATATGCCTATTCACCGCGCAGCGCGAAAAAAGCGGCTACCGGTTACGGGGGAGCAAGCAAGGAGCAGATAGCGGCGCTGCTTTCAGCGGAACTTGAAATTGATGTATCTGCTATTGCGCTGGATGCTACTGACGCTCTGGCCCTGGCTATGTGTCATGGGCGGCTTCTGAGCTGGCCGGAACTGATGGGGAAAAGTCTTTGAATTTATCCCGGCGGTAATCCGGGATTTTCCTGTTCATAATATTGATAACAGGGAAAAATTGCCGGAAGTCGATTGGTTAAGGCAATTTAATTCAGGTCAATTATTGATCAAAATTGGTAAAAGGCGGAATTTTCCGCCTTTTTTTTATGGTTTCAGACAACTCCGGAGGGGGAGGAAATATAATGGTAAATTCCGGCATATTGTAATTATAATGCCGTTATTCAGCAAAATTATTCTTCATTCTATCCTGGTGAGCTGAGAGCCGGTCAGATTAAAAAAAATACCGCAGTATGACCAGCAGTCCGGAAACGGATTTCCGGAATACAGCAATATATCTGATTACCGGGTTTGACAGGGTTGAATTTATTTTCTGCTGACATAAAAGAACGGATCTTTCAGAAAAGGCAATGTTCTGTTTCCGGCAGAAAACTTACAGCAGAGACGATAAAAAGAATTTGGACTCGGCAAAAACCTGATCCGGGAGAAAATCTGTCCATTGCTCCCCCTTTTCCCCGCCTCCGGAGCAATAAAAAGGCCGGACCCGGTAAAACCCTGATCCGGCAGGAAACTTACTTCTTCTTGTGACGCAGAAGCTTGAGCTGCTTCTTTCTCTTGTGTTTCGCGATCTTCTTGCGGCGTTTCTTTTTCAGGCTGCCCATAGTTTAAACTCCATTATTATTGTTATAATCCAAACGCTGTTATCCTCTTAATATAGCATGCTTTTTGAAAAAATCTTCCCTTAAAGGGTAAAAAATACGGTTTTTTTTATTTTTTCAGCTGAAAAACTTGAAAAAAACTTTACTTTGGTGTATCTTTTTATTGTTTTTTTCAACCAGTAAAAAGGAGCAAGGAAAACTATGCGCAGTGATGCAATGAAAGTCGGAGACGAACGCGCTCCGCACCGCAGTCTGATGCGGGCATCCGGACTTACCAGTGAAGACATAAAAAAGCCTTTTATTGGGGTATGCAACTCTTATACCAACATCGTTCCCGGCCATTGCCACCTGAAAAAGGTGGGCGAAATCATCTGTCAGGCCATCCGTGAGGCCGGCGGCGTGCCTTATGAGTTCAACACCATTGCCATTTGTGACGGTATTGCCATGGGACACCGGGGAATGAAGTATTCTCTTCCCAGCCGTGAACTGATTGCCGATTGCGTCGAATCCATGGGCAGTGCGCATCTTTTTGATGCCATGATCTGCATTCCCAACTGCGACAAAATTGTGCCCGGTATGCTGATGGGAGCAATGAGACTTAATCTGCCGACCATTTTTGCTTCCGGCGGTCCGATGCTGCCGGGAGGAAAATTTGAGGGTCATGATTCAGATCTGATTACGGTTTTCGAGGGTGTTGCCCAGAAAAAGATCGGTAAACTCTCCGCTGAGGGCTTGGAAAAGCTGGAGTGTGAAGCCTGCCCCGGTCCGGGATCATGTTCCGGTATGTTCACTGCCAACAGCATGAACTGCCTCTGCGAAGCTCTGGGGGTCGCGCTTCCCGGCAACGGCTCAATTCCGGCGGTGGCTCCGGAACGGGTGGAACTCTGGAAAAAAGCGGCGAAACGGGCGGTGGAACTTGCTTTGGATCCCAACGCGCCTCATATCCGTGATTTTGCCACGGATGAATCATTTTACAATGCTTTGACTTTGGATATGGCCATGGGCGGCAGCAGCAACACCATACTTCACACCCTGGCGGTGGCCAATGAAGCCGGCGTTCAGCTGGATTTGAAGAAAATGGATGAAATCAGCCGTTCAACGCCCAATATCTGCAAGGTTTCTCCCTCCAGCACCATTCATATCAATGATGTTCATGCGGTGGGCGGAGTTATGGCGATTATGAAGGAGATCGGCAAACTCGGCACGCTTCACACCAATGCTCCGACCATTTCCGGGAAAACCCTGGGCGAACAAATGGCGGATGCTCCGGATGCAGACGGCGTGATTATCCGTAAACTGGATAATCCTCACAGCAAACAGGGCGGGCTGGCCATTCTTTTTGGCAATCTGGCGGAAAACGGCTGTGTGGTAAAGTCGGCCGGGGTTGCCAAATCCATGCTTACACACCGCGGTCCGGCGGTAATTTTTAACAGCGAGGAAGAAGCCGGCGAAGGTATTCTCGGCGGCAAAGTCAAAGCCGGAGATGTGGTGGTTATCCGCTACGAGGGCCCCAAAGGCGGCCCGGGAATGCAGGAAATGCTGGCTCCCACCAGTTACATTATGGGCCGCGGACTGGGTGAAAGCGTGGCTCTGATTACCGACGGGCGTTTCTCCGGCGGAACTCACGGAGCCTGCATCGGCCACGTCAGTCCGGAAGCCGCCGCGGGTGGAGTGATCGCCCTGGTGGAAAATGGAGATATGATCAGCATTGACATACCCAACCGCACGATCAAACTTGAAGTGCCGGATGATGTTATCGCCGCCCGCCGTGCGGCATGGAAAGCTCCCGCGCCCAAGGTTACCACCGGGTACCTTGCCCGCTATGCCATGGCCGCCACCAGTGCGGATACCGGCGGAGTTCTCCGGGTAAAATAATCGATCCTTAAATAGTCGATTATGCAAAAGTGGAGGAAGATGGACTGTCTTCCTCCATTTTTTATTGTTCTGTCGCGGCGGCAACCCGGGGCGGGGCAGGTAGGGGGTAAAAAAAATTCTGAAGAATGGCAGTAAACTGCAGCAGAATTTTCACTGCAGAATTTTCCGTTTCGGAGCATATTTTTCCCGGGATGAAAAAAAATCCGGAAGTGAATAAAACACCTCCGGATTTTTTTACTTTGATTTATTTTCACTGATTCTGCAATGTCAGCAGAAATTCGATATTGGTCTTGACCTTTTTAAGCCGTCCGGTAAGCAGTTCCATAGCTTCGGCGGGAGGTACTCCGTTGAATGCTTTACGCAGGATCCAGAGTTTCTGAAGTTCGTCCGGATGGAGCAGGAGTTCTTCCTTGCGGGTGCCG
>CASECL010000116.1 GCA_949286445.1 uncultured bacterium
ACCGCGATTGCATCCATCTCCACCAGCCATCCCGGACGGCAGACCGAACCGGAAAGCATGATCAACGGCAGATCCCGGTGAAGTTTTTCTTTCAATACCGCCGCCACTTTTTCCCGGTCGGCGGCGTCCCGGAGGTAAACGGCAACCTGTTTCAAGTCGGCAAGCGATGCTCCGCCCTCGGCCAGCAATGCCGCTACATTTTCGACCATCCGTTCCGACTGGCGGCGGATGTCCTTTTCATAAAGGATTTTCCCCTCATGATCAATGCTGGCAGTACCGGAAATGAAAATATGGGAACGGTCGCCATAAATAATTTTCACTGCCCGTTCAAAGGTAACATTGTACAATGCAGTGGGAGAGAGGTGCTCCAGTGCCTTGAGGTAAACAATCTGTTCTCTCTCATGGCCGAAAAGGGCAAAAGAATCCATCTTCACCATCCGGTTATAGGGATAATTTTTCCCCTCAATTCCGGTACTGGCAATAAAGTGGGTATCTGCGGAGAGTCCCCGGCCGGCAAAAAATTCCCGCCTTGCTTTAACCAGCCCGGCATAATTATTGTCTATATCCCGGCAGTAAATCCAGGTACGCTGCAAATTATTTTCCAGCGTGCCGCCGTGTTCCAGGATAAGTTTTTCTGCCTGGGCAAATTCCTCCGTCATTTCCGCTTCTGAATTGCTTTTACCGGCGAAAGGACAGTTGAAAAACAGAAATTTATACCCTCCGGTACATAATTCAGCGCAATGACCGTCATCAGACACCTCCAGTTCTCCGCTGGAAACCGCCCACGCTTCCAGGGCGATTTTACCGCCGTTCACCGGAGCCTGTCCCACCGCGGAAAAAGCCGCAGTGTAACCGGAGAGAAATCCGGCAAGTTTCTCATACTGATTGGCAATGTCGCTTAAATGGAAACGCACCCAGACCAGTTTGAATCCGGTGCTTTTTTCCAGCAGTTCATCCCATACTCTGCGAAGTTCAATACCAAAATACTCCGCCGGACTTGAGGTCAGGGCAAAATATTTTTCTTTCATTTACAATATATCTCCTTATCGACAACCATCTGCCGCCTGTGCCTTTTAAACGTTTGCAAACACCGTTTTATTGTACCGGCAGTGTTTTTATTTTAAACTTGTCTGCTTGATGTTAAACACTTGCGGGTGTATAGTAAAGGAAAAATATACCATCAAATCCGGAGCAGGCAGTTTATGACCAGAGTAGAAATAAAACAGCTTTACAAACACTACGGCAAGGGAGGCAATGTTCTCTCCGGCCTTGATCTCCAAATCAATCCGGGGGAATTCTTTTTTCTTCTCGGTCCCTCCGGATGCGGCAAATCAACTCTGCTGAGAATTCTGGCCGGACTGCTGGATTTTGATTCCGGCGAAATACTTTTTGACGGCAGAGATGTTTCCCGGCTGCTGGCAGAGGAACGCCGGACACCGATGGTGTTTCAAAATTACGCGCTCTGGCCGCACATGACGGTTTACGAAAATGTGGCTTTCGGGCTTAAAAACAGCAAATTGCCGGCCGGGGAACTCAAAAAGAGGGTTTTTGCCGCGCTGGATACGGTTTTCATGCGTGACTATGCCGACCGGAAAGTGCCTCAACTCTCCGGCGGTCAGCAGCAACGGGTGGCTCTGGCCCGGGCTCTGGCGGTGACGCCGCAGGTTCTGCTGCTGGATGAACCGTTGTCCAATCTGGATGCCAGGCTGAGAGATCTGATGCGCAATGAAATCCGGTCAATTTGCAAAAAACGCGAACTTACCGCCATTTACGTCACCCATGACCGGGCGGAAGCCTTGAGCATGGGCGACCGGATCGCGGTGCTGGACGGGGGAAAAGTCTGCCAGACCGGAACTCCGGAAGACGTTTACTACCGGCCGCAGAATGAATTTGTCGCCAACTTTCTGGGGGATATGAATTTTATTGACGCAGTATCAATGACGGACAATTACGCTGACACCGTGTTCGGCGCGGTAAAAATGCGTTCAGGATTTCCGGAAAAAACCAAACTGCGGATGTTCTTCCGTCCGGAAGCGGCGGAGGCAGTGGAAACGGATTCTGCGGGCAAACCCATTTGTGATGCCGGGGAAAACATCTTTTCCGCCACGGTGGAGGAACGGGTATTTCTGGGGGAAAGATACGAGTATTTGTTGAACAGCGCGGCGGGAAAAATCAAAATGAAAACCACTTTCCCCATACCGGTAACCACTTCGGGTGAAGTATTTTTCCGTGTCCGGCCGGAAAACCTCGGAGCATTTGAAAAATGAAAATACGGTATCTGGCGGCCTTTCTGCCTTTCATACTGCTTTCCAGCATTCCTTTTCTGCTCCGTCCGGATAAAGCTGACGCCGGGAAAGTCCCCCCGACTGCCGGAGAAGAACCGGAAAAACTGGTGATCATAACCTCGCACAGCGAACCGGTAAAATATGAAATGGCCAAGTCGTTTCAGCGTTACTACCGGGAAAAATACGGCCGGGATATTGAGGTGGAATACCGCAGTCCGGGCGGCACTTCTGATATTGTAAGATACTTGTTTGACCGTTATTACGCCGCTTTCCGCCAGTTGCGGGAGCAGCAGAATGAGTCTCCGGTCTGGAATGATGAAATAGCCAGGGCCTGGAGCGATCCGTCACATGATTTTGATGGCAAAATGCACCCGGCAAGAAAACAGTTTCTTGAGTCGGACGTGGGGGCCGGAGTGGATATTTTTGCCGGAGGCGGCACTTATGATCACGGCAACCTCGCCCGCCTCGGCCTCGGAGTGGATGCCAAAGTAAAGGAACGCCATCCGGAATATTTTTCAGATAAAGTTATCGCTCCAGCTTTCGGCGGCGACAGACTTTACGATGAAAAGGGCCGCTTCTACGGCGTCTGTCTCTCCTCATTCGGCATCTGTTACAACCGCGACCGGATCGCGGAACTTGCCGATCCCCGGCCGCCGGAACGCTGGGATGATCTGGCAGACAAACGTTTTTTCAATACTCTGGTAGTGGCGGATCCCACCAAGTCCGGCTCCATCAACAAGTGCTTTGAAGCCATAATCCAGCAGGAGATGGCCAAAGCGGAGAAAAAATACGGTCTTGAAAAAGGTCTTGCCATCGGCTGGGATGACGGGCTTAATCTGGTAAAACTGATTATTTCCAATTCCCGGACGATCACCGACAGCGCAGGGAAATGCGTTCTTGATGTATCTTCCGGCGAAGCCGCTGCGGGAATGGCAATTGATTATTACGGTTTGAGTGAAGCAGAATACACCTCGGGCAAACTGACCGGAGGTCGTTCACCGGTGGTTTATGTCCCCCCCAAAGGCAGCACCAACGTCTCCGCCGACCCGGTTATGCTGATGCGGGGAGCCCCCAATAAACGGGCGGCACTGGCTTTTATTGATCACCAGCTTTCACTGGAGGGGCAGAAAATTTACCAGTTCAAAACCGGCACTCCGGGCGGACCGGAAAAATACGCGCTGCGCCGTCCCCCGATCCGGCGGGATCTTTATGAGGAACAATATAAAGTTTACCGCAGCGACCCGGATTACAATCCTTATGAAGCGGGCAAAGATTACGTTTACCATCCGGAGTGGACGGGGCGTTACTTTGACCTGATCCGGGTGATGATCAAGTGCTGCATGCTGGACACCCATCAGGAACTGGTGCAGGCCAGAAAGGCGATTGAAGCTGCCGGGGGAGCAGACAGAGTTCCTCAGGCTTATGCTGAATTTATGAAACTGCCGTTTTCCTACCGGGACGCGGGGAAAATGGCGGCAATATTGCGCCAGAGTTCCCCGGAAGCCGCACTCAAGGCGTCCAGACTCCGGCGGGAATGGGTGACCATGAGCAAAAATCAGTATCTCCGCGCCGCGGAACTGGCAAAGGAGGGTAAGTAATACATTATGACTGTGAAACGTTTTCTGCAATATCTGACCATGGGGGGCATCTTTGCTTTTCTGTGTGTTTTTCTGCTGCTCCCGGTACTGGTGGTGGTAAAAAAGGGCTTGAATTATCCGGTTCTGCGGGAGGCACTATGCAATCCGGTTCATCTGGAGGGGATTTTAAATGCGTTGCTTATTGCCGTGGTGACGACGGTTATGGTAACGGTCATTGCCCTGCCGCTGGCAATCGTCTTTGACCGGTACGACTTTCCCGGCAAAAAATACTGTGCGTTTGCGGTGTTAATCCCGATGATACTGCCGCCATTTGTCGGTGCGCTGGGTTTTCAGCAAATTCTCGGACACTACGGAGTAATAAATCTGGTTTTGCAGAAACTCGGATTTTCCAGCGTGGATTTTCTCGGCGGCGAAGGAAAATTTTATTCCATCTGTTTTATTGAGGCACTGCATCTTTATCCGATTATGTATTTGAATTTGTCCTCCGCACTGGGAAATCTTGACCCGGAGTATGACGCCGCCGCCAGGAATCTGGGGATTGGGAAAGTAAGAAGATTTATTTTTGTCACCCTGCCCCTGCTGAAAAGCGGACTTTTTGCCGGATTGAGCCTGGTGCTGATCTGGAGTTTTACCGAGCTTGGCACACCGCTGATGTTCGGGTATTACCGGACGCTTCCGGTGCAGATTTTCAACGGGCTTACGGAACTTTCCACCACCGGTACGCCGTTTGCGCTGGTAATCATCATGCTCTTTATTTCATCACTGCTCTATTGCGTGGGAAAACTGGTGCTGGGACGGGATAATGCCGCCTATTCCGCAAAAGGCTCACAGGCGGTCATGGCGGCAATGCCGAAAGGCTGGAAGAAATTCCTGCCGTCATTGCTGTTTCTGGCAGTATCTTTTCTGGCGGCCACGCCGCATATTGCGCTGATTTTCACGGCGTTTTTCCGGGACTGGTACCGGAGAATTGTGCCGGTGGGGTTCACGCTGGAAAACTTTGAAAGCGCGCTATCTCACCAGATTGTAGTCCCAAGCATATTGAACAGTCTGCGTTACTCGCTTATTGCCATGGTAATCGCCCTGATTGCCGGGACACTGGTGGCACTGGCGTCATCCCGCTGGAAACTCAAAGGGGGATATTTGCTGGATGTTATTTCCATGCTTCCACTGGCGGTGCCGGGAATTGTGGTGGCATTCGGTTATCTCGGCATGTCGCTGGAATTTGTCTGGGCAAGGGAAATGTTCGACCCGGAAAATAATCCATTGTTTCTGCTGGCGGCGGCGTATGCCGTCCGGAGAATGCCCTATGTGGTGCGGAGCGTGGGGGCGGGTCTGGAACAGGCTCCGGTGGAACTGGAAAATGCCGCCCGCAATCTGGGTGCAGGTTCATGGCGGACTTTTGCCAGAATAACTCTGCCGCTGATCAGTTCCGGAGTGGTGGTAGGCGGTCTTTTTGCCTTCAGTTTTTCCATGCTGGAGGTATCGGACTCGCTTATCCTGGCGCAGAAAGCGGAGTTTTATCCCATTACCAAGGCTATTTTTGAATTATCCCAGATTCTCGGTCCGGGGCCGTATATCGGCTGTGCTTTCGGGGTGTGGACCATGCTGTTTCTGGCCGCCGCATTTGCCGCCGCCACCTGGTTTCTGGGGAAAAAGGTGGGTGCGATTTTCAAACTCTGAAAAATACCGGCAGGGGGTGTGTTCCGCATAATATTTTATCCGGGGCGGAGGTGAAAACAGTGCGGTATTCCGGAGTCAATGCCCGGCTGGATTGCATTTTACAAACAGTATAGTTTAATTGCCGCCAGGAGCTGTTTTTCCGGTGGATAAAGCATTTTTTCATGATTTTTTACACACAAAAAAAGAGTTTTTATCCATTTTAAAAAAAATGAATTTCCGGTATAATATACGTCAGGAAGAACCCGTTGCATCCGGTATTCAAAACCTCCTGCTGCATATTTAACACGGGATGGGAAAGGAGATTTATTTTCCCGGTTCTGAATAGACAAACCGGAGCTGAAACGCAGTTTTTCCCGGACGAAATTAATTACGGAACAATATAACCGGAAAAAGAGGAAAAAAATGCTTGCCGCCGTACTGAAAGATTTCAACAATCTTGTACTTGAAGAAGTACCCACTCCCGAACCCAAAAATGATGAAGTCCTTGTCCGCATCCGTTCCTGCGGATTCTGCGCAACGGATTACAAGGCGATAAAAGGCATCCGGCGCAATGTGGAATTTCCCTGCATCGTCGGACATGAACCGTCCGGAGTAGTAGTGAAAACCGGCCCTTTCGTTAAAAATTTCCGCGAGGGAGATGAAGTGATTATCGCCCCCAGCGGCAGCTGCGGTGTCTGTGCCGACTGCCGGAACGGCAATTCCCATTACTGTTCAAAAGGTTTCACCACCGGAGGAGACGGCCCGGAAATTGTACTGCCGGGGGCGTTTGCCGAATACATGATAACTTACGAACAGTGTCTTTATACCAAGCCTGCCAATGTCAGTTTTGACGCGGCGGCACTGACTGAACCCCTGGCCGGAGCCTGGAAAGGGGTAATCCTTAAAAGCGAAATGCACGTCGGCGATGATGTGGTAATCATCGGTACCGGCGGAATCGGTCTGCTTTGTTTAATGGTGGCGCGTGCCGCCGGAGCGGGACGGCTGATCGCGGTGGATGCCAGCGGGTACGCCCGGAATAACGCCATGGCACTGGGGGCAACTCATGTAATTGATCCTACCGTCGGCGATCCGGTAAAAGAGGTTTACTCCATTATCCCCGGCGGGCCTGACCTGATCGTTGAAGCGGCAGGTCCGGTGGCGGCGGTGAATTTAATGACTGCGTTGCGGCGCAGGGGGACAAAATGGAATCTTTTCGGCATTACCACGCATGAAAAATTTGAACTTGACGGCGGTCTCACCCATTTTCTTGAAGGCCGCATGGATGCTTCATTCGGCTGTACTCCCCTCGGCATGCAGCAGGCGATACGGCTTATGGAACGCAATGTGGTTGATCCGGAAAAGATCGTTTCCCACCGTTTTCCGCTGACTGAAATCCACCGTGCGGTGGAGGTTATGGGAGAAAAAGAACGCAATAAAGTTATCATCAACCCATGGATGGACTGACCCGGAGAATAAATATATATGCTGGATGAATGCAATGTCATGCGGCCGTTCTTTGCCGGACGCCGCGCGGTGGTCACCGGAGGAAGTTCCGGCATCGGCAGAGAAATTGTGCTTACGTTAACAGAACTGGGTTGTGAAACCTTTTTCTGCGGGCGCAACCGGGAAACCGGAGAAAAAACCGCCGCCGACTGCCGGGACGGACGGGGACATTTTGAACAGCTGGATGTTACCGATGCCGGAAAACTCGGCAGCTGGATAAAAAGTTTTGCTTCGCTGGACTATCTGATTAACAATGTGGCAGATGACCGGAGAGTGAAAATGGAAGATATTTCTGCGGTGGATTTTGACCGGGCGGTGGCAGTGAACCTCCGGGCGGCGTTCACCGCCTCTCTGGCGGCAATCCCCGCACTGCGCAAAGGCAAAGGCAGAGCCATTGTCAATGTGGGTACCTGCAACTATATGAATCCGGAAAAAGACTGTCTCCTCTACAATGTTGCCAAATCCGGCATTGTCGGACTTACCCACTCTCTGGCCCGTCAGCTGGGAGGGGAATTCATCCGGGTGAATACCTTCACTCCCGGCTGGATTGCCACGCCGAAACAGTTGGCACTTAATATGGATGAAGAGGCAAAGAAAATGCTTCGCTCCACCCAGGCTCTTCCGGTAATACTGGATGAAAAATCGGTTATGGGGCCGCTGCTGTTTCTGCTCAGCCCGCTGGCAGGGGCGGTTACCGGGCAGAATCTGCTGGCGGAAGGCGGGAGGGTGATGTTATGAATTTACTGCTTCAGCGCGTGAGACAGACCGGCGGCGCGGGGAAAGGAGATTTTTCCTTTCTCCCGCTGGGACAGCACGGATATATTTTCCGGTTCGGCGATACGCTGATCGGATGTGATCTATTCCTTTCGCCGTGGAACGGCAGAATGGTGCCGCCGCTTTTGAGTTACGCTGAAGCATTGGAAAATGTCAAATTCTTCACCGGTTCCCACGATCATGACGACCACATCGACCGGGGCTTCTGGCTGGCGGCATTGAAACTTGATCCGGAAGCGGAATTTCTGCTTCCGGCGGCGGTAAAACGTTATTTCGGGACGGATGAAAAGCGTTTTATTCCCATTGACTGCGGTGAAAGTTTTGAATACCGCGGCGTGAAAATCAGCGCAATACCGTCAGCTCATGAAAAACTGGAAAAAAATGATTCCGGCGAATACAGCGCACTGGGATTGATTTTTGAATACGGTAATTTACGGATTTACCACTCCGGCGACTGCTGTATTTACCCGGAAATCTGGAATTACCTCGGTACACGGAAATTTGATGCAGTTTTTCTGCCGATAAACGGGCGGGATTCCGCCCGGCTGGCCAGAAACTGCATCGGCAATATGTCCATTCATGAGGCGGCGGATCTGGCCGGAAGCATCGGAGCGGAGTGCATTATTCCCTCTCATTTTGACATGTTCAAAGACAATTCCGCTGATCCGGCTGAACTGGAGCGTTACATGAAAATAAAGTACCCGGAAATAAAGGTTATCATACCCGAAGCGGGCAAAGTGAGGTCATTATGAAAAATATATCCCGGAAAATTCTGGCGTCAGGTGAAATTCTTTTTGACTGTTTCCCGGACTTCCGCCGTCCCGGCGGGGCCCCTGCCAATTTTATTATCGGAGTTTCTCAATTCGGCTTTGATGCCAGACTCTTTTCGGCAGTGGGAAATGACTCTGACGGAGATGAACTCCTGAATTTATTCCGGGATAACGGCGGCGATACGGCACTGGTTCAGCGTTCACCCAATCCCACCGGAAAGGTGGAAGTTACCATCCATAACGCCATACCGAGTTATGACATAAAGGAAAATTCCGCCTGGGATGACCTGCATGCCGACGTTAAAACCCTCGAATTTGCCGGAAGTTGCGATGCCGCGGTATTCGGTTCTCTGGCCGGCCGCGGGGAAGTATCCCGCCGGGCAATAACGGAAGTTATGCGGGCTGTTCCGGCAAAATCACTGCGGATATTTGACATAAATTTACGGCAGAATTATTACTCTTTTGAACTTCTTGACCAATTTCTTCAGCTGGCCAACGTCTTGAAAATCAGCGAGGAGGAACTTTCTGATGCTTCATCATGTCTGAATCTGCCGGAAAAACCGGATCAGTTCGCCTCCGGAATAATGAAAAAATACCATTTGCAAATGCTTCTGCTCAGTCTGGGGAAAAACGGCAGCCGGCTTTATGACCGGTGCGGCTCTTATGCTGCTCCGGCAGAACCGCCGCCGGGAGGCAAAGTGGTCAGCACCGTGGGAGCGGGGGACGCCTTTCTCGCCGGTTTTACCGGGGCTCTGCTTTCCGGGGCCGATCCGGTCAAAGCCCAGAAAGCAGGAAATCTTTTCGCGGCGTTTGTCTGTTCACAGGAGGGGGCATGGGTGAAAATCCCGGCTGAACTGTTAAAAAAATTTCAGGAATAAAATAAAATGATACAGGTATTTCTTGATCCGCATCCCAAATTCAACCACCGTTTTTTCGGAGCAGATTACGGTGAAAGATATCATCTTGACCCGGAGTACCGTTCCGCTGAACTGCTCCGCATCAGCCGGGAACAGAAAGAGCGTTATCATAATTACCTGGGAGTGGTAATGCCGGACTTTGAAGATACCGGCACTTTGCCCCCGCTGGGAATACAGCCGCTGGATTTTTTCAATATCGCATTGGGTGCCGCGCCGACATATTCAGCAGAGGAAATGGTATGGACCACGGCAAAACCATTTGAACATATTGAGTCCGTCCGTGACGTGGCGGAACTGCCGGAGATAGACTGGAGCAGTTCGCCAATCTGCAATGATATGATCAGACAGTTTGAAGAACTGAAAAAACTTTATCCCCACCGGCGGCCGTGTTCATTTCAGAATATCGAATTCCAGCGCGGCGACGCGGCTCCGGACAAGGCGACACTGGTAATACATTCACCCTATACCACCGCTTTCCGGCTGACCGGAGAAAAGTTATTCGAGCTTATGATGTGCGAGGAAGAGACTGCACAGGCATTGTTTGAATATATTTTCCGGCAGTATGAAAATATGTTCAAATACGTTTGCGCCCGTTACAACTGGGAGCCGGACGGAGTTCACTTCGGAGACTGTGCCGCCACCATGCTTTCACCGTCTCTGTTTGAAAAATTCAACGCCGCCTTTTACGACCGCACCGGTCAGAAATACGGCAGGGTGGCTCTGCATTCCTGCGGGCCTTCAGCTCATCTGCTGGATAAATTTACTTTGATCAGAAACCTGGATTATCTTCAGATCGGCATGGGGTCGGATTTTGCCCGGCTGAGACAGCTTTTTCCCGACCGTCATATTCTTGCTTTTCACTCACCGTCCCTCATCCGCAGCGGCTCCGCAGAGGAAAACGCGGCCGCACTGCGGGAAACCGCAAGCACCCTTGGAGTAAACAGTACGGTATTTTTAAGTTCGGTTGATCCGGATACCCCGGCTGACACGCTGAATGCCTTGCTGGAGAATGCCTCCGCAATTAATAAAGGCGTCAAAGCATAATTATTTTTATACTGGAAAAATATGGTTTAATCCATTTTTTTGCAATTGGTATATACCACACAATACACTCCTGACAGTGAAAATCTGCAGATTCACTGCTCAGGGGGATTACGGCAAACATGCTGAATGTCCTGCCGGAGAATGCTTCTGCTCTTGTACAAGGCAGTAAAGCATGATTATTTTTACACACAAAAAACGTGGTTTAATCCATTTTTTTGTCATATGGTATATACTATAATATCCCTCGGGAAACGAAAAATCCACTTAAAAAACAAGGAGAATATTATGCCCCGGAGAAAAAAATTTGCATTGGCCGCCGCAGCGGCTTTCGTCCTGACTTTGCCGCTTTTCGCCTGGGAAAGGGAAGTTGCTGTCGATCTGAACGGAAACTGGGAGTTCAAACGTGATCACGGCAAAGTGGAAAAAAGCCGCTTCAAGGCAGAAAACAACACCTTGAAAATTGATTATGTTTTTGAGGAAACGTCTGAAGACTCCAGCGCACACCCGGATTACAAAGGGCGGGATGCCTTCACTTTAACCAAAGAAGGTTTGCTTGATCTATCGGGTTTTTCCGCCGGTGAATTTGAATATACCGGCAATGGCACCAGTCACAATTTCGCCCTCATCCTCTCCGATGCCGAGGGCAAACAGGCTATATACAAACTCTTTACCTGGCACGATCCGGCACAGCGGAAATACCGTTTTACCTTAAATTCCGTCTGCGACGGCTGGCCGCCGAACCCGGATATGAGTAAAATCGTTTCGGTCGGCGTTCTGGTGGACGAAGGCGGTGAAGCCAGATATTCTGTAAATTCCGGCTCCGTGGCGGTAAACGGAATCCGTTTCAACAACTTCTACCGGGAGGAAAACCTCCGCCGGGATATCGCCCTGCTCCGCCGCTGCGGCGGAGACAAAAAACGGATTGATGAACTGGAAAAAACTCTCAATCAGCGTGCCGGAAAACTTGAAGATCTGGAAAAACTCGTGCTTCAGGCCAAATACGATATTCTCGTTCCGGCAGGGAAAAAATTTGCCCTGTTCAAGGAAAGCGTCTGGCGCAAAGTCCGCCCCGAATTTGTCAACTTCAATGGCGGCGCGGAAAAACTCGATGTGCTGAAACTTAATGCCGCCGGAAATGAATATGAAAGCGTGCAGTTTGTTGTTGTCCCCTCCCCTGCCGGAGTTTCCGGTGTCTCGGTGCGGCTGGATGGCGATCTGGTTTCCGGCGGCAACCGCATCAGTGCAGAAGATGTTGAGATCCGGATTCCGGATTTTGTCAACACTACTCCTACCAACATGACTTACTATGATTACGTCGGTCCCACCCCGGATATCATGTCTCCCAACCGGACATTCAGCGTTTCCGGCGGTGCGGTACGGCCGGTATGGGCAACAATTTATGTCAAACCGGACACCCCGGCCGGCATTTACCGCGGCAAACTGGTGCTTTCTGCAAATGGAGAAAACATCGATATTCCGCTGGAACTTACCGTGCGTGACTTTACGCTTCCGGAAACCTGGACGGTGGCGCGGCAGTTTGTTTACTGGCTTCCGGCCATCGCCCGGTTCTACAATTTCCGCGAAGGCTCCGATCCCTGCGGATACAATAAGGACGGTTACGGCATTCCCCGGGAAATGCTCTTTGAACACCTGGATTTTCTGCTGAAGTACCCGCTGGAAATCATCAATCTGGGCTGGGTGTTCGATACCGACACCGGTGAACCCTGCTGGCCACTCAGCGTGGACAAAGACGGCAATCTGGATTTTTCACTCTTTGACGAAATCATGGAATTCTGCCGGGCCCGGGGAATGCGGAAATTTGCCATGGGTGACTTCGGACGCAAAGCCGGCAGAATTACCGATGAAAAATACCGCCAAAACGTGGCAAAGGTCATGAAACCCTTTATCGCCCACCAGAAGGAAAAAGGTTATTTTGCCGATGCCAATTTCAAAGTGCTCGATGAACCGGACAATCCGGAACTCTATAAGGAAATTCTGGCGGAATGCCGTTTCATCCACGATCTTGATCCGGCAATTCCCACTCTGGCGGCGATCGGTTTCCCCGACCCGGCACTGGCGGAACATGTCAATATCTGGCTGCTCCGCCCCAACAACTGGGATGAAAAAGTGGTGAAAAAACTCCGCGATGCCGGAGCGGAAGCCTCCTGGTACTGGTGCATCTGCCCCTATGCCCGTCCGCTGCCGAACTACTTTATCAACTATCCTGCCACTGATCCCAGAATTATTGAACACCTGCATTACCGGGTGGGAGCAAAAAATTTCCTGATGTGGGCTGTCAACAACTGGAATAAAAATATCAAGCCCTCCGGCACGCCGCGTTATCCGGATATTGCCTGGGATCCCAATGTTTTCGGCAATTTCAATGGCGACGGACTCTTTGTCTATCCCCTTCCCGGAGGCAAACTTGCCGCCTCGATGCGGCTGGAGGAACTCCGTGACGGAGCAGAAGAAAATGAATATTTCGTCCTGCTGGAAAAACTGGCCGGCAAACTGGAAAAGCAGAATAAAAATGCTGATCTTGCCAGACAGATCCGCCAGTTCCTCAAACTTGAACACATCAAAGCTCCTTACGATTTTGATGCCAGTGTGGAAACGCTTGACCGGGTCCGCAATCAGGCGGGAGATCTGATTGAGGCGGCACAGAAAGCTCTGGAGGGAAAATGAATAAAATCAGTTTCAAATCATTTCTGTACCTGTTTACCGCGGCGGCATTTTCCGCCGTTCCGGTACGGGGGGATTTTCTCCACTCCTTTGAAAATAACGGCGATCTGGCGGAATGGAATCTCGACCCGGGGGTGAAAACCACCGTGGATAAAGGTTTTGCCACCGATGGAAAAAAGTCCTGCCTGCTCAGTCTCGACCCCGGTGCGCCATGGTTCGGCATGACTTTGAGCAATGTCCCGGCAGATATGCTTAAAGACTACCGTTATCTTGAGTTTGACCTTTGTGCCAAAACTGACATGGACTATTTTTCTCTGATGATTTCCGACGGGGAAAATGAATTTCCGGTCTGGTTTCAAACCTGTTACGACAATTTGAAAAAAGGCGAAAAGATCCATGGCAAAATCGACCTCAATGACAACGATATTGTCCAGTGGGGCAAAAACCGGGTCAATATCCGTTTCTGGGGTGCGAACCGGAGTAAAAAAGTTCAGAGTATTTACATAGACAAAGTGGAGCTTACCGGACACGGACGGGCCTACCGTCCGGCATTGAACGTATTGGAAGTCATTGACAATCCGGCTTTTGACAAAGCTCCAGCGGATTGGAAACAACGGGCGCAAGATTTGAAAAAACGCATTCTCCAGCTGCTGGAAAAGCGTCCGGACAATGCCGGAAAAATTGCCGGGGAAATTGCCGGGGAATGGGAAAAACTGTTACAGGAAATCAATAACGGCAAATTAAATATCTATCATGCGGAACTGGGCAGTTTTCTGCCCCTTTCTGAAGGTCTTGCCGCCTTGAAAAATCCGGCTGCCGGAGCAAAAATGAATTTTGATCTGGCAAAAAATGAGTATCAAAGCAAGTTCGTCGCGGTGAAAGCAGGTCCGGACGGAGCGGAAAATTTTTCGTTTTATCTCCCCTCTCACCAGGACTTCGAATTTGAAATATGGCGCGTTCAGGAAATTGACATCAGTGATGCCGATCAGTTCCCGGGCAAACGCATCAAGGGAACCACCCCGGACGCACTTATTCCAGCCGACCGGCCGGAAAAACTTTCCCCCGGCGAACTTGCTTATTATCTTTTTACCGTCAAATCCAGAAAAGGCATCGCCCCCGGTACCAGATCATTGAAGCTCCAATGCGGAGCAAAGGATATTGCGCCGGTTTCCCTGGATATGGATATTAAAGTAAGAAATTTTGAACTTCCGGAAAAAAGTTCGCTCAAAACCTACTTCAACACCTGGAGCCATAACTGGGAAAACTTCTACCGTTACGGCAAACGCCGCCCCTATGCCTGGCTGGATCATACCGAATTCACCCGCATTCCGGATGACAGGAAAATTGCTTTTGCCAAGCTGGCCAACCGTTACCGGGTGGGCCTGGTCGGCATGCCGGAGGCAAAAATACACGAACTCCACGTCGGCGCAGTGGAAGTCCCGGTTTCCCCCGGCTGGCGGGACTATGTGGAAGAATTGGGCAAAGTCAACGGTCTGGCCATGGCGGCTTACCTCGGCGGCAGCACCACCGGAGAAGATGAAAAGAAAAATGAGATTGCCAGGAAAACCGCGCTTAAAGTATTCAAAGAAGTCCGTGCCGCAGATGTCAAAGGTGTTCAGTGGCTGGTCGGATTAATGGATGAACCCCATCGCCGCACCACCGGAGGCGGCATGGAAGGGGTTTTGAAAGAGGCCGCCTTTGCCAAGAAAAATTTCCCGGAATGCCGCACCCTGCTGGCCTCCGGTCCCGCGCTTGTTCCGGTGGGCGGCAAATATGATAATATTGACATTGTGGCTACCTTGTGCGACCGTACTGAACTTCGCACCGCCGCCGAACAGCGGAAAAAAGGCCGGGAAACCGTCTGGTACAGTGCCAATGTGGTTTACGGACCCAATCTTTCCTGGAGCACCTTTTACCAGAATAAACTTATGACCCGGATGATGCCGATACTCTGCTTTAAGTACGGCATGAACGGCTTCCTTCACTGGTCAACCCTGCTCTGGGGTGAAGACCTCTGCGATCCGGCCAACCCGAAACGCTGGCCGGATGAAGAACCCTGGAACAGCCGCAAAAGCTGCTGGCAGGCAGGCGAAGGATATATGTTTTATCCCGGCAGAGACGGTTACATGTGGCCGTCGCTGCGGATAGAGAATTTCCGCGCCGGCATGCAGGATTATGAATATCTGACATTATTGCAGAAATCCCTGCCCCGGATGACTGCCGCCGACCGTGCCGCGGCGGAAAAACTGCTTTCCTGTTCCGACGTGGCGTCATATCCTTACGAATACACTGACGACCCGGATACGGTTTTGAAATGGCGGAGCAAAATTGCAGATCTGATTGAAAAATACCGGAGGAATGAAAAATGAAACGGCAAAAATTCACCCTGATCGAACTTCTGGTGGTAATCGCGATCATCGGCATACTGGCATCATTGCTCCTTCCCAGCCTGAACAAAGCCCGCGATACTGCACGGCGGGCAAAATGTATGAGCAATCAGCGGCAGATTATGCAGTATGTTATGATGTACGCAGGAGATTTCCACTATCTGCCGCCGGGATATGATAACAAAGTTTCCCCGCACCGGATGCTGCTGGGGTATCTTATGCCCTATTACGGGAAAAAATTTGAAGCTACCGATACTCAGATACGTTACCGGTTTCTCTATTGTCCGGTGCGCGATCCCGGCAGCCGGGATATTCCGTGGGGGAACGATGCCCAGAAATTCACCTCTTATGGCGCAGTTACCGTGGCTTACCTCGGGGATTACGGCCCCGTACCGGAAGGCAGGTTGAAAAATCCTGCCGGCAAAGTTTACCTGATGGACTGGATTATGGCTGATGAAATATGTGCTGATGCCGCCTGGGGTATCGCCTGGGCACCGAGTGAACAATATGCGGATTTCTTCAACGGAAGACATTCAACTTCAGCTTCTGACCTGAAAAATTTCGCCATTCACGACGGCAATATGAGCATAAATTGCGGTTTTGCCGACGGCCACGTAAGCAATAAAAGGATCGGATCTTTCAAAAAGGAGGAATTCGAACTGGAATAAAAAATATCATCCCGCTTTAAAACCCGGAAAATAGAAAACAAGGATAAAAAAATGAAAAAAGCAAAACATTTTACTTTTCTGGAATTGTGTATCGTCTGTGTCATTTCCGTTGTTATCATCGGCATGCTCTCCATCCGTCTTACCGGGGCAGCTGAGGTATCCCAAACTGCCCAGTGTGCCTCAAACCAGCGGCAGATTATGAAATATGTGGCTCTTTACGCATCAGATTACAAATACTATCCGGCCCAGTTTGACAGCGCCCAGGCGAAAACGCTGATGGCGTTCATCCGCCCCTATTTCGACAAATCCCCGGTTGACCACCGGCACGTGAAGCACGCCTTTATGTACTGCCCGCTGACCTATCCCGGCGCCATCGAACTGCCGTCCAACGGCTCCGCCGACTGCATGACGTCATACGGAGCATTGACCTATCCTCCGATGGGAGCTTACAAAAGCATCCACCGCGCACTGGTTAAACGCCCGGCGGAAATGGTTTACCTGATCGACTGGAAACTCAATACCGATAAAATCCACTGCGTCTTTGACTGGGGTATTCCCTGGGGTAATCCCGCTCAATACGCCGACTTTTTCAACGGAGAGAACAAAGTTGCCGCAGTTAAAGACGACCCGGCGGAATTTCTCCGTCATGAGGATACCGGAGCTAATGTCGCCTTTTTTGACGGCAGTGTGAAGTTCCGTAAAAAAGGTGAATTCAAAAAGGAGGATTTCAGTTTTTAACGTCAATCTGGCGGAACTGCCGGCGGTAAGTTGCCGGAGCAATCCCGCGGTTTTTGACAAATGCCCGGGTAAAATAATACCGATCGCAGAAACCGCACTGATCCGCTATTTCCGCAATGGACAGTTCCGTCTGCTGCAGC
>CASECL010000117.1 GCA_949286445.1 uncultured bacterium
ACAAAAAATTTGAGCCTGCGATAATGGTCAAGGATGCCGCATATGTCGAAGCTCAGAAGGCTGAAAACGCCGCAATTGCCGCCCGTACTGCGTTTGTAGATGCGGAAATGAACAAAACTCCAGAGGGCAAGGCTTTGGTAGATGCCCGCATTGCAGCTGAAAAGGCTTTGGCAGAAGCTGACGAGTCAACCAAAGTGGAAGCCGCCGCTGCGCAGCGCAAGGCTAATTCAGAGTGGAGTACCTTTGCCCGCAAAAACAACTGCATGGACTGGAAAAATCCTGAATTCCGCAAGTTGGAAATGGATTTCCGCGCCAAGAGCACTGCCCGTATCAATGCGGGAGTTGAGGCTATGCTCAAGAGCGATAACGCTGAAGCCAAGTCCTTTGCTCAGGGGTATAAGGATCTTCAGGTGAAAATTGCTCAGCTCCGTGAAGAGTTGAAAACTGCGGAATAAATTTATTTTCCGTCGTTATTGAAGCTGATTACGGGGAAAGGGGATATCTTTCCCCGTTTTATGTTGTGGTGATATAATTGAATTGTTGTTGCCGGCAGATTAAAGAAATCATTTAAGCATACAGCTATGTATAATACTCAATGCTGCTGTCCGGAAAAAGGAGGAAAATTATGTTTAAGCGTTTTTTGTTTTTAACGTTGCTCATGTTTACAGTGGTTTCTTTTGCCCGCACCAAAGATGAAGTGAGAAAAGATCTTGTTGCGTGGAATACCAGATACTGGAATTTTGCCAATACTCCGGAATACCGGAAATTTGAAAGTGAAATAATGAATAAAGACACGGCTTATCAGGAAGCCAGAAAGGCGGAAACCGCGGCGTTGACTGCCAGAACTGATTTTATAAATGCTGAAATGAGCAAGACTCCGGAAGGAAAAGCCATTGTGGAAGCCCGTATCGCAGCAGACAAGGAGTTTATGGAATCCCGGGGCGAAGCCCGCAAGGAGGCCGCCGAAAAACAGCGCAAAGCTCTTGCCGCCTGGAATGACTACGCCCGCAAAAATAATTGTTCCAGTTGGTCAAATGAGGGCTACCGGGAGGTGCAGAATAATTTTGTCCGGCTTAACCGGGCCAGAATTAAAGCTGGGGTTGATGCTATGGCCAAAAGCGATAATCCCGAAGCTCAGGCAATGGCCAAAAGCTATCAGGAGATAGAGACAAAAATAGCCCAGCTCAATGAGGAGCTCAAAACTGCGGAGTAGAGCGTAGATTACTGCGGAAGCAATTGTTGGCTTTGAGCGGGGCGGTTGCACCGTTGGTATTTGTATTGCCTGACTCGGAAAATTGAGATAAAGCAACCGGATGATAATAAAATAATTTGACAATAAAGGATAGACAAGTTATATTCAGGGGGGCGGGGTTTCGGAATAACAAACATAAAACAAAGGAAAGAAGCATGTTGAAAAAAGCACTTGCATTGCTGTTGATGATGTCGGCGGTGGCGGCTTTTGCCCGTACCAAGGAAGAAATTCAGAAGGAATTGGCACCGTTGAACGTCAAATATTGGCATTTTTCCTCCACCAAGGAGTATAGCCAGTATGAAAAAGACATTATGATGAAAGATGCCGATTATGTGGCGGCAAAAAAGGCGGAAACCGAGGCAATTGCCGCCCGTGCCGCCTTTATTGATGCAGAGATGAGTAAAACCCCGGAAGGAAAGAAACTGGTTGAGGCTCGCATTGCCGCGGAAAAGGCGTTGGATGCGGCTACCGGAGGGGATCGCAACACCGCGCTGGCAGCGTTGCGCAAGGCACGTACCGATTGCAACAATTACTCCCGTGAAAAGGAACTGACGGCATGGTCAAATGAAGCCTACCGCAAAGTGCATCTGGCAATGATGAACAGCAACAAGGTGCGTTTGAATGCCGGTCTGGCGGCGCTGGAGAACAGCGGCAATGCCGAAGCAAAAGCCTTTGCCCAGTCCTACAAAGATTTGGAAGCCAAAATTATGCAGCTGCGTGAAGAACTGAAAAAAGCTGAATAAGATTTAGTTTTCGCTGGAGAAAATTGTATTCAGGGGAAAGGAAGAACCTTTCCCCGTTTTTTGAGATACAGAACAAGGAGAAAAAATATGGCGGTAAAAATTCTTTTTCCCGGCGGGAAAACTTCGGCATTGACTTTCAGTTACGATGACGGAGTGGTGGAGGATCTGCGTTTGCTGGATATTTTCAAACGCAATAAACTTAAAGCGACATTTCACCTCAATTCCGGTCTGTTTGGTACTGAAGGCCGTCTGCCGGACATCCGGAAAATAGCGGATATTTATGCCGGACACGAAGTGGCATGCCATGGTTTTACTCACCCTTATTTCAACCGGCTGAACCGGGAAGAACTGCTGTATGAAATATTGCATGACCGGGCGGAACTGGAGAAAAACCTGCATGCTCCGGTAAACGGCATGTCATATCCGTACGGCACTTATAATCAGGATGTGGTGGATACACTCAAGAGCTGCGGCATAGTTTATTCCCGCACGGTAACTCCCACCAATAACTTTGAACTGCCGGAAAATTTCCTCTGCTGGCATCCCACTTGTCATCATGATGGAGCGATGGCTCTGGTGGAGCGTTTTCAGACGAAAAGGCGTCCGCTGGAACTTTTCTACATCTGGGGACACGCGTATGAATTCGAGCGTCAGAATAAATGGGAGTATATGGAAAAACTCTGCTATGAGCTTTCCGGACTGGAACATGTATGGTATGCTACCAATATAGAAATTTACCGTTATGTCACGTCGCTGAAAATGCTGTTCTGTTCGGTTGACCGGCGCATTTTCCGCAATAACTCCGGAATGGAAATTTTCCTGGAGGCGAATGGCAAAGTTGTTTCTGTTGCACCGGGAGAGACGCTTTCTCTCTGAAGCGGTTATAGGGATTGCATCTTTGCTGGGATGCCTTGGATGCCGCGGTGCGGAAATATCAGCAGGATCTCCGGCAGAAAATAATTATCTGTGAAAAATAAAAGAGCCTCCGGGAATGAATTTCCCGGGGGCATATTTTTTATTTATCAGGATAATATCTCTGAAAATCAGCCGATTTTCGGGGTTTCCGCCAGACTTCTGGCAATCTCCTCATCGGTCGGAATGTAATCTGACATAACTCCGTCATTGAATTTCTGATATGCCGTCATATCAAAAAATCCGGTTCCGGTCAGACCGAATACGATGTTTTTTGCCTCTCCGGTTTCCCGGCAGCGGATGGCTTCGTCAATGGCAACCCGTATGGCGTGGCTGCTTTCCGGGGCGGGGAGGGTACCCTCGACCCGGGCGAAATCCCGCGCCGCCTGAAATACGGAGGTCTGCTCAACGGATCTGGCTTCGATGAGTTTTTCATCATAGAGTTCGGAAACCACTGAACTCATGCCGTGGTAACGCAAGCCGCCGGCATGATTTGATGACGGTATGAAACCGCTGCCCAAGGTATACATTTTTGCCAGCGGACAAACTTTTCCGGTGTCACAGTAGTCGTAAACGTATTTGCCTCGGGTCAAGCTGGGACAGGAGGCCGGTTCAACCGCAATGAATTTGTAATCTGCTTCGCCCCGGAGTTTTTCTCCCATAAACGGAGAGATCAGGCCGCCGAGATTGGAGCCTCCTCCTGCACAGCCGATAATGATATCTGCTTTTACTCCATATTTTTTCAAAGCGGCCATAGTTTCCAGCCCAATTATTGACTGGTGCAGCAACACCTGTGACAGCACCGACCCCAGCACATACCGCCGCCCCGGACGGGTAATCGCGGATTCCACCGCCTCGGAAATGGCACAGCCCAGACTGCCGCTGGTGCCGGGGAAACGTTTGAGAATATCCCGCCCCACCGCGGTAGTATCGGAGGGAGACGGGGTGACATTGGCTCCGAAAGTGCGGATGACTTCCCGGCGGAATGGTTTCTGTTCGTATGAACACTTTACCATAAAGACGTCGCACTCCAGACCGAAATAGGCACAGGCCATAGCAAGCGCAGTACCCCATTGCCCGGCTCCGGTTTCAGTTGTAACCCCGGTCAAGCCCTCTTTTTTGGCATAGTAAGTCTGGGCAATGGCGGAATTGAGTTTATGGCTTCCGGAAGTATTATTACCCTCAAATTTATAGAAAATATGCGCCGGAGTATCCAGTGCTTTTTCCAGAAAATACGCCCGTACCAGCGGGGATGGACGGTACATGTGGTAAAAGTTGAGAATTTCCTCCGGAATATCGATGTAGGGTGATACATCATCAAGTTCCTGTTTTGCCAGTTCACGGCAGAAAACCTTGCTCAGTTCATCCAGTGTTACCGGTTTTCCGGTGGCAGGATTAAGCAGCGGTGCCGGTTTGGTTTTCATATCGGCACGGACGTTGTACCATTGGGTGGGCATTTCGCTTTCGCTGAGCATCAGCTTGTAAGGCATGTCGTGTTTCATTTTTCCATCTCCTTGATTATTTTTTATTTTAAATTTGTGTTTTTATTTACTTTATTCATTGACCGGCGGCGGTATTTTACCGGACAACCTCCTGCCGTAAGCTGTAACAAAAAGAGTCTTTCTCCGCGGCCGGGGGAAAGACTCTCTGCAAAAAAAAGACGAACCGGAACACCTTTGCGCCGGTCCGTCAGAGTTAACATAAAATTGCACGAATACAACCCGGCTCTAACGGACACTCCGCCAGCACCGCCAACCAAAAAAAACGTTGTAATCGTAAAGTTTCATCATGCTTTTAATATACTGCCGGAATTCTTCTTGTCAAGCATTTACGCAATAAAAAAGGGAAAAAATATTTTTTCTGCTTCAAATATGTCAAAAATCAGATTTTACGGCTGTCGTAAGCCCAGTTCATCAATGCCTGCCGCTGTTTTATCCGGCAGCTGAGATCTCCGGCGGCGCAGTTGATCTTCACCTGGGCGAGGTGGCGTTTCATTGCCTTCCAGCGGTCAATCTGCCTGGCGTCATCTTCGCACCGGCGTCCGGAGAAATAACGGCAGTACCATTGAAACCAGCCGCGGGGATCATCCGGATGTATCCAGTTTTTTTCCCGCCAGACCGAAAGGGGGAGCGAGGCGTTGATGCCGAAATAGTTTAATTCCGGCACATGTCTTTCATGACACAATTTCGCCCCGGCAAACCAGGAGGCCGGAAATTCATTGATGCAGTCAGTCATATAGCGTCCGCCGAAAACACCGAGGGCAAGCATTTCCGCCGGAGAGAGTTCCGGGCAGAAATCAGAACGGAAATTACAACCCTCCTCCTCGCTTCGCACATAGGTAAAATCATGCTGCATTATGTCATTGACAATTACAAGTTTTCCTTTCATTCCGCCCCTCCGTTTTTTAATCTGTATCCGCCTGCCTGAGCTGCCTGCATCCGATCGTATTCTCCCCGCGACCAATTGTTGCCAATCGTTCATCAGTCAAACGGTAATTATGCAAAATTCCGAAGATATCCCGCAGTTCTGGAATATTTCCCGTCGCTCCGGATGGTGCCGGAATGACGGCGGGAAGATTTTCTTCAGCTCTTTTTGTCCCGGCAATAGCAGTTGCCGCCCACTGTGTCAATTGCCACTACCAGCGGCATATCCTTTACCTCCAGCCGCCGTATGGCTTCCGCACCGAGATCAGGGAATGCAATTTCGTCACATTTGGTAATGTGTTTGGCGATCAATGCCGCCGCGCCACCGGTAGCGGCAAAATAAACACAGCCGTATTTTTTCATGGCTTCAACGACTTTTTCATTGCGTTCGCCTTTGCCGATCATGCCGCGCAGTCCGCATTCAGCGATCAGCCGGGGAGAATAAGCATCCATTCTCCCGCTGGTGGTAGGGCCGGCACTGCCGATTACCTGACCCGGCTTGGCAGGGCAGGGGCCGACAAAGTAAATCGCCTGATCCCGGATCGGCAGGGGGAGTTCTTCTCCGGCGTCAAGCATGGAGCAAAGCCTTTTGTGCGCGGCATCCCGGGCAGTATAGATAATCCCGGACAGCAGGACTTTTTCTCCCGCCCGGAGCGACCGGGCGGTCGTCTCGTCCATCGGAAACGCAATTTTTTTGCCTTCAATCATTTTTTGCCTCAGTTTTATTCTTCAGAATCAATGAAACGAAGATCGTTTTCATGGATATTTTTTTCTAATTTTTCCCGGGTGTCCTGTTTTCCGGCATCTCCCCGTTTATTTTTATTGCCGCGGGAGCGTTTTCTGCTTTTTACCGGTCTGCGGTTTTTCCCGTTGCGCGGATTACCCGGCGGCCATACTGCGGCCGGATCAAAATCCAGTTCACCCAGCGCGTGCCGGATGAGGAGAAGTTCACGGGCGTGGGCATAGCCTGGGGAATCAATTAAGCTCCGGTCAATTTCCGGAGCGGTCATAAGCATTTGCAGTTTCAATACCCGTTCTGCGGCTTCTGACACCCGGTTTACCAGCGAAAGCGGCCGGAAAATTTTCCCCAGTACATTGCGAATGCCGATTTTGCTCCACTCCCGGATAAACGGCAGCGCAATGACGGCGGTGGCCAGAGACATGCTGTTGCGGTAAAGTTTTTCATCCACCCGGTAATTGCGTTCCGTCAGAAGCTCCAGCATTCTCACGGCTTCTTCCGAGCCCCATCTGGAATCGATTTCCGGGAGAAAATAGGTCAGAAAACCGTAATCATGAAACACTCTGAAGTGTTTGTCCCCGTAAATGGAAAGCAAAATTTTTTCCAGCTCCAGCGACAGCCGTGACGGCGAAGCCTGTTTAATCAGCGGCAGTGAACGGAATAAGGCGTTTTCCGTGTCCGAATCCAGATAGAAATCGTATTGCCCCACCAGTTTCAATGCCCGGAGCATCCGCACCGGATCTTCTGCGAAGCGTTCCGCCGGATTTCCGATTGCCCGTACTACGCCTTTTTCAATATCCTCCATTCCTTTGCCGGTAAAATCAATGATCTCCTCCGTCATCGGGTCGTAAAAAAGCGCGTTCACGGTGAAATCCCGCCGGAAAGCATCTTCTTCCGCGGAGCCGTAACAGTTATCATCAGTCACCAGTGCCATTTTGCTGTCTTTATCCGGTTTTCCCCGGAACGTGCTTATCTCCAGAATGTCGCCATGGTGAAAGAGATGAAGCAGACGGAATCTTTTGCCTATAATCCGGGAGCGTTTTCTCCCGAACACACTCCGGGCCTCCTCCGGAGTGGCGGAGGTGGAAATGTCGTAATCCTTTGGCGTCCGGCCGAGGAGATGATCCCGTACGGCTCCGCCCACAATATATGCTTCAAAGCCGGCATCATGGAGTTCGAGGATAACATCGCAGATATCCATCTCCACCGGCAGAAAATGTTTTATGCGCATGGTGTTAAAAAAGTTTTTCTCAGTGCATAGCTCTCTGGATAATGGTATCCACATGAGCCAGGCTTTCGTCGGCATAAGGATAATCAGCGTTGTAATGCAATCCGCGGCTTTCCTTGCGGGACAGCGAGCTGTCGATGATCAGTTCTGCCACTGTGGCGATATTCCGCAGTTCAAGCAGATCGCTGGTAACGACGAAATCCCAGTAATATTTTTCTATTTCCCGCCGCAGCAGACGGATACGTTCCTTGGCGCGTTCCAGACGTTTGGTGGTGCGGTAAATGCCCACATAATCCCACATGAAACGCCGTATTTCCTCCCAGG
>CASECL010000118.1 GCA_949286445.1 uncultured bacterium
AACTTAAAAACCGGATCAGGCCATCCTTTGTTTCCGGCAATGCCTCCCGGTAACTCTTTACCCGGAATTGTTCACCATATTCGCTGTGGCGTTCAAAGTGTCCGGTAAATTCCACTGTCATACCGGCCTGAACATTGGCAAGATCGCCAACCACAGTTATCTCTCCGGGCCGGTTTCCTTTTATGCCGCGGTGATCTTTGCCTCCGGCAATCTTCACCGGGGAAATATTTTGAAGCACATGGAATTTTTCCGGATTTTCCGGCAAAACTTTCAATACCGCGTAACCGGTCTTCTCATTGCAGAAAGAAACGCGCGCTACTTCCCCCCGCCAGGTCTCTTCTTCCTGAAAAAACGCCATTTCTTCTCCGTATTGAATATTTTTATTATTCTCTCTCCCCTCCCCCGCAAACTGGAAGCCGCATACCAAAGAGAATATCCGTTCAAAAATCCGGCATTCCCCGGATACCCCCCACCCCTGCCGGCAGACAGACTGTTACGGCAGTCCCCGGAAAAGAATACCGATTCTGCCATAAAACAGACTGTTTCATCCGTCTCCCGGCTTATCGCAATGGAGTATTACAGAAAATCAGGGTATCTCAATTCTTGCGGTCTGAAAATGCGCCGCAAAAAAAGTTCCGCCCGTTTTTCCAAGTTTGTCTCTTCTGCCTGATACAACAGAAGACATCCAGCACAGCACCGGGCGGAGATATTGTTTTCATCTCCATTACCCGGTCAAATCCGGTAATCACTGCCGCCGGAGATATTTACTGATCTATCAGTTTTTGGTTCTCAGGTGGGGGAAGAGGATTACATCCCGGATTGCTTCTGCGCCGGTGAGCAGCATTACCAGACGGTCAATACCGATTCCCATGCCGCCGGCCGGAGGCATACCGTATTCCAGAGCGGTAAGGAAATCCTCGTCCACCTTTTCAGAAAGTTTATCGCCCTCCTGGCGTTCGCGTTCAAACTGTTCCATAAAACGGCGACGCTGCAGAATGGGATCATTAAGTTCCGTATAAGCCGGAGCCACTTCCTGACCATTGATTTCCAGTTCAAAAACATCCACCAGATCCGGATTATCCGGGCAGGCCTTGGCCAACGGCAGCAGCACTGCCGGAATACGCATAACAAAGGTCGGCTGAATTAACGTATTTTCCACCAGTTTTTCGTAAACCTCGTTGGTCACTTCAAAATCCGGCATTTTTTCATTCACATCCAGACCGAGAGCTTTTGCCCGTTTCAGGCGTTCTTCCGGAGTGACGTCAAACCAGTCCGCACCGCCTTTTTCCCGCACCAGATCATGATAAGTTACTTTGCGCCAGGGCTTTCCCAGGTCAATTACTTTGCCGTTGCCGTAATCAATCACCAGCGAACCATTGACTTTTTCCGCCACGGTTTTGATCAGACTTTCGATCAATTCCATCATCGTTTCACAGCTGCCGTAGGCCTGATAAACCTCCATCATGGTAAATTCCGGACTGTGTTTCCGGTCAACGCCTTCATTTCTGAAATTACGGTTCAATTCAAAAACCCGCTCAAATCCGCCGACCAGCAGCCGTTTCAAATGCAGTTCCGGCGCAATACGCATATACATTTTCCGGTTGAGTGCCTCATAAAAGGTAACAAACGGATTGGCAGACGCGCCGCCGGGAATGGGATGAAGCATCGGAGTTTCCACCTCAAGAAAATCCCGACTCTCCATGAAACGGCGTATTTCACGGATAATCAGCATACGCTTGAGCAGAATTGTTTTGCTTTCATCGTTGGTAATAAGATCCAGATAACGCTGACGGTAACGCTGTTCTATATCAGTAAGGCCGTGGAATTTCTCCGGCAGCGGGCGCAGTGACTTGCTAAGCAGAGTAACTTCTTTGACCTTTACAGTAAGCTCGCCCATGCGGGTGACAAACAACACCCCGTCCACGCCGACAATGTCGCCGATATCAAGCTTCTTGAAAAAGGCAAACTTATCCTCGCCAATGCTGTTTTTGCCCACATAAAGCTGAATTTTGCCGGAAGAGTCTTTCAGGTCGGCAAAAATAGATTTACCCATAAGTCTCTTGGCCATCAGACGCCCGGCCAGCCGGACGGTTTCCCCCTCGTGATTTTCGGCGGCTTCCGGCGGCGGCGGAACAAAATTTGCTCTCACCGCGGCTATTTTCTGCACATTGTCAAAACGGTGGCCGAATGGATCAATGCCATTGGCACGGAGTTCATTGACTTTATTCACCCGCTGCTCAAAAATATCCGAAGTATTTTCCACCGCGGTGTTTTCCTGTGGCGTCTGATTTTCTGACATGATAAAACTCTATTCCTTAAATTTTCGTAAATAAAAATGCACCAACTGCTTCAAATGTTCCGACTGTTCCAAATGCCCCGCCCGCCCCGGACTTATAATATAACTCCGAAAACCATTTTTTTCAAGGAGTTAACGGCCGATTTTCAGGTTGAATTCCCCGGTATTGGCCCGCAGCTGCGGCACATACATGCCCCTGCCCTCCGCTGGAAGCGCACAGAATACGCCGTCAAACACCGCCCGGAGACGGTAACGCATGGAAAATTCTCCTCTTCTCACGTTTCTCCAGTAGAACACAGTCTCTTCCGGCCGGTATTCGGCGTAGATCAGGGGATAAAACGATATGTATGAACTCTTGTTTTTCTCGGTTTCCAATCCGGCGATCTTCCGGTCGGCAAAACGTATGTAGTCGTAATCATTGGCGGCATTGCCATACAGTTCAACTTCAATTATATCTCCGGCCCGAACCTGAGTCCGTCCGGTAATCTCAGTACGTTTTTCCAGCCAGAACGGCTGTTCACGCCATTCGCCGAACTCGAACACCCGCCTGGGTGCGCTGATTTTATCAATCTTGTAATAACGCCTTGAAAGTTTGATTTCATTCCCGGCAGGCGGGAACTTGTCTTCCAATGAGAAATACTCCATAGAAGCGGAAAAATAGAGTGTTCCTCCACCCTGACGGCGTATTTCCAGCACCTGATTGCCGCTCTTCAATTCCGGCTCATTCACTGCCAGTACAACGGCTCCGTCAAAGCGGTTTTCCGGAGTGAATTCAATTTTGCCCAGCTCTTTGCCGTTGAGCAATACTGAAGCGGTCATATTTTCAGTACCCTCTCCGGAAATCTGCAGGTAACGCGCCAGCGCACGCACTCCCTGAGCCAACGCCATGGAGGAATTTACCGACGGGGCATAGCGGAGATTTTCCACCAGATATTTTACCACCATGGGAATAACCGGATTTTCCGGTTCGCAACTCAGCAGATAATTCAGATAGGCACTTTGAATTACACTGTCATCACCGTACCAGAAACAGCGGTAAAGAGCATTTCTTTCCAAATGAGCCGTCTGGTTTTCCCGGTTGTATTTGAGATACTGGCGGAGATTTTCGCCGATCAGTGAACGTTTTTCACCGGGGTGGAGTTTTTCACCCATGAGAGCAAGGAGGTAAAGCGGGAGTTTTTCCCGGTTCTCATAACTATCTCCCAGCACTTTTTCATCATAATCTCCGCCTTCTGCCAGCACTGCAAACATCCATGCCCGGTAGAAGTAAGATTTTGCATCCAACTGTTTCTCCTGATTTCTGAGATACTTCAAGGCCCGGTCCAGCCGGGCTTTATCCACCGGAAGCCCTGCTGCTTTTGCCGCCAGCAGCGACTGGGTCACATAAAGCGTGGTATCCAGAAAACTCATCTGATTAAGCGAGCCGAACCATCCCCAGCCGCCGTCGGCATTCTGGTAACTCTCGATCATTTTGAGATTTTCTGAAATTACTTTTTCCATTTTTCCGCCGTCAAATACCGGTACCTGACGGCCGCCGCGCAGATAATTTTCAAGCAATTCATCCGGGGTTGATTTACCCTTGATTTTACTCATATCAACTCCCAGCTTGGCCAATGCGTATTTAACGCTCAAAGCCGGCACAAACCGGTTGACAATGCCGAAGACATCCCCGGTATCCTCCGCACCAAGATAAGGCAGTAGATCGGTTAAAGTGGCCGCCAGCGAAGGCGAAAATTCTACCTGCAATCTTCCGGAAGAAAGTTTCCGTTCCGCCGGAAGCACAAAATTGACAAAGCAGTTTTCCGCCGTTCCAGTCAGAGAGCCGGAAGCGTAACGGTAAACCGGCACTCCTCTTACCAGCACCGGAAACTTCAACTGCAAGGCATCAGACAACGGACTGTTTTCCGCTTTGGCCTCCAGTATGAAATCTGCTTCGCCGGGAGCGACGGCCATGACTTCAAAATCACATTTCACGGATTTACCGGGCTCAATGGTCAGAACTTTATCCGGCAATGACAACACCCTTGCACCATCGCCCTTTGCCAGCAAACGGGGAATGACGGTCAAGGTTTCATCGGAGTAGTTATGCACTATTCCGCTGACTGCCGCCTTGTCCCCGGTAACCAGAAAACGGGGCAGCTGCAGCCGGGCCAGCAATTTTTTGCTTACCACGATTTCACTTTCACCGGAGCCCACCCGGTTGACCGGATCCAGACTCCAGCAGCGGATGCGCCAGGTGGTAAGATTATCCGGAAGTTTCACCTCCAGAAAGAGTTCCCCGTTTTCATTGAGTTTACTGCATCCCGCCCACAAAATCGAATCGGCAAAATTACTGCGCAAACCGCCCGCGTCTCCCTGTTGAGCTTCGGAAACAGCCGCATCAGCCACGGCATCCGCCTTATCCGCCGCCGTCGCTTTTGCCAACATGGGAGCACTTTCTTCCCTTAATGTCCCGTTAGCGAACATCACATTCGCATTACGTCTGCCGCGGGAATAATGGGGATAAATATAACGGAATACCTCATATTCCGTCGGAGCAGCGGGATAAAAGATGCCGAGATTATTGAATACTCCCTCTTTGAAGTAATTTTTAAATCCCCAGAAAAACTGAAGTATTTCCGGAATATAACCTGAAGCAATATAATCCAGACTTTTATCGTAAATTGTTACCGTGCAGTAACCGCCGGCGGGTTTGCCGTCCGGCAGGGTTACTCTGATTTTAATTTTTCCTGTATTTCCCGGTTCAGCCTGAGGTTCGGCAGGGGTTACTTCAACTTTCAGAGATTTATCCTCCGGCGGGATCAGAACCTCTTTTCTTGCCTGATAAAATTTTCCATCGCAGACAGCAAAGGCGTCAACAAAAATATTCGGCTGATCTTCCACCGCCAATTTTACCGGCAGCACCATTGAAGTAGCATTGTCAAGCTCATAGCGGACATAATCCCCCGCTTTCCCCTTCTCCGTTCCGGCATTTGAGCTTCGCAGATAAACCGTCATTCCCGGTTTCTGCACCGTCAGCAGTATTTGAGCCGTTTCCCCGGGTACATAAGTTGACTTATCTGCGGTCAACTCCAGCGGCGCAGAAGAAACAACTTGACTGGAAAAAATATTTTTCTCATCCCCGTCCATTACCTGCAAACTCCACCTGCCGGTAGCGGAAATATTATTTTTATCCGTTACTTTGGCCTCGACCAGGTAATTTCCCGGCTCATTTATCACCAATGGGAAACTTACCGTATCGGCCGGAAGTTCCAGTTCCTTTTTCCACAGCACCTTACTCCGGTCAGGCCGCAAATTGCCACTGTCGTCCAGTTTTTCTCGGTAGATAGACACTTCTGCATTTCCGGCAATCATCCCCTGCCCCGGACGGGAGGCGGCAATTTCAAATTCAATAGTTTTGCCTGCCCGCAGCCAGCCGCGCATGGCGCGCAGATAGACCCGGAAATTTTCCGGCACTGCCGCAGCGGAACCGGAGGCGGAAACGGCAAAATTGCTCTCATCTGTCAGCGTGGCAGAAAGAGTGTAAGTGTATTCCACCGGATTATTTTCTTTTTTCTTCTCCGTGGGGACTGAAAGGTGAAACTCTCCATTGCTGTCTGTCATCCCCTCACCGGAGGCGATTTCAACGTCTTCATAAAGGCTGTAATCATAAATTTCCGCAATCCGGCATGAACTGTATCTCCAATACCCTGCCCCAAAAAGCCAGTCAAAAGGCCCGATCCAGAAAGGTTTCTCCGGCACCGTGCGGCGGCTGAGGGAGTAAGTGATTTTGCCATTGCTTACTGCGCCGCCGAAATAGTAAGCTCCTTTGACGGTAAAGTCAATATTTCCCCCCTGTTTCACCGCCGGGGACGGAGTGGTGACCGAAAGCGAATATTCCGGTTTTCTGAATTCCTCCACCCGGAATGTTCCCAGATAGGACAACCGGTAGGCTCCGAGTTCAGCATCAGCAGGAATTTCCCATTCTCCCTGAAAACATCCGCTCTCCCGGTCATAAGCCAATTCCTTGCTCCACAGTTTTTTACCCCGGGGAGAAATGATTTCATATTTTTTGCTCTTCAAATCCGGCAGAGGATTATCCCCGTATCTGGAAGTCCGGGCGTAAACGGTGAATTTCACCTTGTCTCCCGGGCGGTACACCCCCTGTGAGAAAATCGGGAAATAACGCACATCATCACTCCTGAACTGGCGGGGCATATTTTTTGACAGATAAAATCCTAAAAATCCCGGATTCTTACCGGCGGAGGTATAAACCAGATAGGAATAATTAAGTTTATCTTCCTGATCCAGAACTATTTTTCCCTCCGCATCAGTTACGGCTTCAAAGTCGCAGGTATCTACCGTTACCGCGGCCCTGGGATCACGGTTATATTTCTGGCGGAAACCGTAGAAATTAACTTTCTGTCCTGCCAGCGGCTTTCCGGTTTTTGAGTCATTGAGCAGAAGAATATTACGATTTCCCCTATCCTTAAGCAAACTTATGGACATATTGCTGACCATAAGCGGCACCATGCACTCTGCCCCGCCGGGGAAAAGAGCTTTTACCAGATAATAGCCGGTCTCCTCTACCGGCATGGCAATCCGGCTGCGGGAGATTTCATGATTCGGCCACGGAGACAGCCGGATATCAGAAGTTTCAACCGGATCTCCGATAAATTGCTGATAACGTTTGTCTTTCAACACCGACGCCAGCATCTCAGGGGATGAAATACGGTATTTGCCATCCCGGTTTACCCGGCCGCGGTCTTTAACTATTGTATCAATAAGTTTATCCAATGCTATCGGATGAACAGAGATTTTCACTGACGGGGAATTGCGGTAAATTAAAGTAACTGCCGGTTTGTCAAATTCCTGAAGCGAGTGCTCAAAAAAGCCGCGATTGGATACAATATCATCCAGTTTTTCCTGCCAGTATTTATTGGATCCTCCCGCCTTGAGAGCTTTTCCGGCAACTTCAGCGGCTTTTTCAAAGCGCAATCTTGCATAATATTCATCATACAAATTATGATAGTCTTTTTTCCTTTCCAGAAGCGGAATAAGTGCATAGTCAGCAGGCAGTTTCACTTTCCGTAGCGCGCCATTCAGCCACAGCAGAGTTTCATCATCTTTCAAATTGCGGAGTAACTGCCGCCCCTCCGGAGTGGATGCAAGCCGCTGTACCCGGTAATAGTTGCGGTATACAGAAAAACTATTCTGGAGAAAATTTGACCACAGGTCAGAGTCTTTCCCCATTTTATCCCGGCAGTAAAGCAATCTTTCCATATCGCTTTCGGCCCCGGAAAACTTCTCCGGTGCCGCGGAAAAAATCACATTGCCATTTTTATCCAGCGGGAAACGCTGATTGCCGGCATAAGCGTTGCCCCGCTCTATCTCCGGTATTTTGTCCAGATCGGTCAGAGAGTGGAGCGTCAACATGTTGCCGTCTCTTGACAGCACATTAAACAATTTGTTAAAATATTCACTGCGGTAACCGGCAAATCTCTTTTCTTCCACCAGAGGCCGGAAAGAAAGCAGCAGTATCAAGTCCTCCACCCGGTCCCGTTCCCGGGAATTCGCCGCCTCGGCTCCGGAGACATAATTGCCGCCGCGGTGAAAAACACCGCCAATGATGTATCCGTATGAATTCAGCCGAGCCACCGTGCGAAGCAATAACGGATAATTGCCGGGAAAATGCTGACGGATCTTTTTTACCAGTTCAGCCTGATCATCATAGCGGCCGAGTTCTGCCAGAGACTGCATGGCAATATCAAATATTTTGCGCGCCTTTTCCGGTTCAGCATTTGCCGGCCGGGAAAAGAGCAATTTTTCCGCCATATTAAAGGCATCAAGATAATTCTTCTGATCATAGGCTCTCTGAACTGATTTTTCATCCGGATTTTTTTTATTCCCTTGAATTGCAGGTTCAGCGGCAAACAAAAACATAGTCAGCAGGCTGAAACTCAAGATAAAATATTTTTTCATCATTACGGTAAACCCCCGTTTTCCCGCCGCCACTCCGCGGCTTGTTTAAAGCAGTTGAATGTCTCCCGTATAGTATAAACTTTCAACTCACTTTATTCAAGCCGGATAACTTATTTTTTGACAAAAAAGCACCCCCGGCGGCAGTGAATAAACCACATTTGCTTCCGGGGGCTTCTTATCTCAATTTTACCTGAAAATCAGAAACTGAAATTGAAGAACGGTAAGAACGGCAGCCAGCCGTCTTCAATGACATTCACCAGCCCGAACTGGAAAACACCCTTTTTCGCCACGTTCACAAATCCCAGCTGGAAACCGCTGCTTTCACCAGCCACATTCACCGCCGAGGCCTGAAAACCATTCATTTCATCGGCCACATTAAACAATCCCAGCTGACATCCGTTCATTTTCCCGGTGATATTCCCCAGCAGTCCCGGCTGAAGTCCGGTAATCCCGTCAGCAATATTCAATCCTCCCGCCTGAACCCCGGTAAGATCTCCCGCCATATTCAGTATGCAGGAAGCCTGAAATCCGTAAAACACCTCTGTATTGCGGTTGAAAATCCAGCTGGCCTGAAGTCCATCCATATTGTCATTGTTGTTGGCAATCCAGCTGCCCTGAATACCGCGGATATTGGCCGTGCCGGAATACAGCCAGGATACTTCCAGTCCGGTAACGCTTCCGATACCGGAACACATCGGCCAGCCGCTCTTTATGCCGTAAACCGTGGAATTATATGAGGCCATGGGAAACTGCGGGAAAAAGCAGATCTGAAACGGCGTCCAGTCGGTATCCGCTTTGTCCGGAGCAGAATTGCTTTCCGCGGCGAAAACAAATGAAAAGGCAAACAGCAAGGTAAAAACTGAAAGTAATTTTTTCATCATCAAATCATCCTTTTCCGGGGTTGATTAAAAGTTAAAGTTGATCAGAATTGACCAGGGCAGCCAGCCGTCCTTGATAATGTTTATCAAACCGATCTGGAAGCCTTTTTTCTCACTGACATTGACCACGCCAAGCTGAACACCATTCACCTCTTCACTCTGGTTGTAAAAGGCGCACTGCAGCCCGGTAACTTTTTTGGACATCGCGGCGCAAAGTCCGAACTGAACCCCGGAAACATCATCCCCGCCGGCTCCCAGCAACGCCCCTTCAACACCGTAAACCGGGGCTATTCCACCGCAGAACGGAGCACCGATACGGAATCCATACACCGGGACAATATCCTGACTTGAAGGATAATTAAAGGCAAACCCCAGCTGAAATATATCCCAGCTGCTGTCAGATACTGCTGTTTTTTTCACCCCGGCAGCCGCATTTTCTCCCGCCTGAGCACCTGCCGCCGGCAGCACAACTCCAGCTGCAAACATGGCTGATAACGCCAGGATCATCCAGAATTTCTTCATCCCAACCTCCTTTTTATTTTATCATTTTTCCCCTGTTTTCCGGTACTCTGTTTCTATTTTCTCTTTCACAAAAAAATGCCAGCCCACGGGGAAGCTGTGAATAACTTACTCCACTTTTTGACAAAAATCAAGCAGTACAGACTCTTCAGGGAGAAAAATCTGCCGGTTTCCGGTATTTTTTCCTTGTAAACTGTTTATTTTGTGCTATTCTTTAGATGCAGTGACAATATCAAGCAGAGAGGATGAAAATATGAAATCATACCGCAAGGAACTCTTTTTCCGCACCGCTTCCCGGCGGGCATTCATTGATATAACCGGTCAGGTGGAAGAAGCCCTGGCGGAATCCGGCATAAAAGAGGGACTCTGCCTGTGCAACGCCATGCACATAACCAGTTCGGTATTCATCAATGACAACGAATCCGGACTGCATGCTGATTTTGAACGCTGGCTGGAAAAACTCGCTCCGGAAAAACCTTACGATCAATACAGTCATAACGGTTTTGAAGACAATGCCGATGCTCATCTGAAAAGACAGGTCATGGGCAGAGAAGTTGTAGTGGCAATTTCCGGCGGCAGACTGGATTTCGGACCGTGGGAACGGATTTTTTACGGAGAATTTGAC
>CASECL010000119.1 GCA_949286445.1 uncultured bacterium
CAGGACCCCTTTTTGATGCTGACATCCCCGCACCGGAAAACTTCTCTTCCCCCGCCCGGGTACTCCAAAATCAGCCCGCCATCAGAGGCGACATCAGAGAAAATACCGCACTTTTCAATGCCGCCGGAATCAGATACGGTGATCTCTTTGCCAATCAGCCAATTTTCCTTTTTCCATGCTTCAAACAGCAAATCCGGCCGCCTCGAATACCTAATATACACCGAGTTCAGGGAATTTTCCAGTGAGTCGAGTAAAAAAATCAAATTAAATTCCATTCCGGTAAGGGAACGCAGCGAAACAGCAGATTGATTGATGACGGCAAGTTCATCCGGAGTCATATTTATATTTATTCCAATTCCGGCAACCGCTCCGGTTACTTTGCCTCCGGAATATTCCGCACCCTCACAGAGAATACCGGCAATTTTGGAATAGCGGCAGTAAACGTCATTGGGCCATTTGAGAAAAAATTCGTGTTCCGGAGCTTGTTCGCGGAGAAAATAAAGTATGCCGAGCCCGGCAAGAAAACCGGGATTGTCCACCCCGCGAAGCACCCAGGATATGTAAATATTGCGGTCCGGAGGCGAAATCCATTTCCTGCCCTGTCTGCCGCGTCCGGAAGTTTGAGAGGTGGCGGAGATCAACGTTCCATCCGGGAGTTCCCGGAAATGCCGCAGGGCGTAGGTGTTGGTGGAGTCAACTTCACCGAGACGGATGTGTTTCATGATGTTTCCTTAAAAAATCAAGTTCACAATATTACTGATCAGCCATGGAGAAACTGCTGATGTTTAACTTACATTGCTCATATTGTCATCCGCTTTACCCGCCGTAATATTATAGACGGTCCGGCGCGATTTATAATCGTATCGCTGCCGACCTGACTGCCTCAGAAAAGCTCTGTGCCCAGGGGTAAAGCGCGTCTGAAGCCGGGAATTAAATTTCATTGGAAAAATATCTGATACGGCAAAAAAACGCACCGGAAAAGATTTGCGGAAATCAGATACAGCAGTTTCTGCAAATTTGCTGCAATTCCCCGATCAAGCCGGATTTTTTTGTCGTTCAGCAGTATGTTTTCCCGGGGATACCGCATTCCCTTGGACGGCGGTAAGTTCCTGTCTGCTATTTAATTGCAATTGAAAAAAACGCTGATATGAGGTTGGAAACAGAAAAATTTTTCCCCTCTTTTCAAGCCGGAAAATAGAAGCGTACTTTCTGCCCGGCAGTGAAAACCGCATTCAGTGAAACCGGTGCAGTCCGGCAATAAATTTTACGGTGGGAGACAGTGAAAAAGTGTTTTATTCCACTCCGCCTGCCGCAAGCTCCTGATTGCGGAAAAGAGCAAAAGTCCATCCCGCCGCAAGAATAAGGTAAAAGAGAGTGTACAATGCGGCAAATCCCACATATTCCCATGGAATAGTGCGGTTTACCGCCAGCGCATCGGCCAACCAGAAGTACTGCCAGTTGGGCAACAGTGCATAAAGCAATGCGGAGATAGCTCCGGTAATTCCCCCGGCATCAGGCTGATTGAATAAATATCCGGACAATAACCCCAGCATGAAAATTATGGTACAGCAAAGCAGATTGCCCACCATTTCAAACTTGGTTGCCAGCGCGACCGCCAGAGTACTCATGATAATACCGCCGAACTGGATCAATATCAAGGCTTTGACTACATTGAGAACAGAAATTTCCAGGTGTTCGCCGAAGATGGCGCATCCGGCGGCAAATACCGCCAGCAGCACACCGAGAGCCAGACTGGCTGCGGCGGCAAAAGATTCGCCCTTGAAATAATTGAACGCCATTCCGATTGCTCCGGCGCAGGCCAAAGTGCCGATAAACACCCAGTAAATGGTCATATTCATCCGGAATTGATCCACTGCCACATAGAGCGAAATCACCGACGCAATGTTGCACAAAAGAATAAAGTAGCTGGCCGCGGCGGCAATACCGGCAATTTTGGCGAGGATAAACGATCCCCTGGACACCGGCTTGGAAAACAGCAGCAGAATAGTACCCTGTCGCAATTCCCTGCCGATGGTATTTGAGGCACAAAGCACCGCCACTGCCAAACCGAAAAGCATGGAAGTGGCCATGGCACTGTCAGTTACCAGCTTGATCTGTTCGGAAAAAACGAACAACGCCATGGATGGAAAATGAGCAATCAATCCCACTCCCACGATCAACATGAGAAAATATACCGGTTCACGCAATGATTCCCGGAAAGAATTTATCGCTATTTTTAAAAAATTACCCATGGCAAAGTACAGTCCGGCAGGATAAAATCAGTTCAAACTTTCTTCGGTCACTTTTTCCGCCGGTTTGTCTTCCGCCGGGGCATTGGCAGCTGGGAGGGCTTCATCAACTTTTACCTCTTCAACCTCAACGGCGGAATCTTCCTCTGCGGGGAGGGCCTCTCCGGCGGCTTCAGCATTTTCTTCCTGAACTGCCGCCTTTTCCGGCTGTGCCGGACGGCTGACCATACGGTACACTCCGCCGGGGCGGGTCAATTCGCCCTGCAGACGGATGAAGTTCTTTTCCAGTCCGCTTACCGCCAGCATGAACTCAAGCTGAGCGGCGATGCGTCCCCAGTCTTTGCCCTCGATACGGACGACCGGAACGGTGGAATCAGTGAGCTGTTTTTCATATTTTCTCGGCACATAATTCACTCCGCCGAGGATCAGCAGACGCTGGGGATTGGTCCACTGAATGAAATGGGGCAGACGATCCGGATTAAGTACGACAGTCTTTTTGTTCGGCATGCACAGATAGATGTTTTTGTCATTGCTGTTGGCCGACGGAACGAGAATGTAGGGCTGACGTGACTTGCTCTGGATGATTTCCGCCATCAGACGCGGACTTTTGTAGTTTGCGGTTATGGTAAGGGTTTCAATCTTGCGCTTGGGGCCCTCGGACATCCACGCACCGAACAGCGGCGCAGCGGCAAGAACCAGCACCAGAGACGACAAAAGTTTTCTCATCATGGCGAAATCTCCGTATGTTATTATTGTTTAATAAGAGTTTTTCTGACTTACATAATTAACGGCTTCTGTACCGTTGAAACAGCAATTTTTCTGCCGCGGAGCAGAAGATAATCACCTGCTGACCGCGAATTCCAAGTCCGGACCGTAACACGCTGATTTACGGCATGCTGCAGACTTTTATACGGGGGCAGTCAAGTATTGATAACACTCCCTCCTGCTGCAACACTTCCACCGGCAACGTTCCACCCTTGCAATGCTACCCCCCTACTTACATGCCCCTACTTGCATGCCCCTACTTACATGCCCCCCTTCTCACATCCCCCCCTACTTGCATGC
>CASECL010000120.1 GCA_949286445.1 uncultured bacterium
CGGGCAATAAAATTGCGGAACCGGATGGCAACATCATTGATCTCCAGATAACCGCTGATCATATTGCCGGATAACTTGCGCGCCCGGATGCTGTCCTTGGCACTGGAAATGGAAACTTTTATCTTCTGTTCCCCCAGCGGCGAAGTGGATATTCCCGTAACTGTCGTAAGCACCCCAGGCATACGCTGCAGTTTTATCAGTTCATCCGGCGTGACACTGCCTGCGGTAGTATTCCGGCTGTAAACCATCAGGTTGCCGGTGGCTTCAAGGTCACGGTTCTCAATATTCACCACTGCCTCATCGGCATAAATATCCAGTTCGCCGAAAGGAACATGGACATTTCCCTTGACAATAATATTGCCTCCGGAAATAAGCCATTTATCTGCCTTTATCTCCTTGAGGTCGGACAATTTTCCCGGCACGCCAAGTTCACGTGCAACATCCAAAGCAGCAAGGGGGAAAACCGTCAGCACAGCAACGGAAAAAAACAGTATTTTGAACATCTTTGACAGCGGTGCCCAACTCATCATCACTTACCGTATTTGGCAAATATCGCCTTTTCCGTCGCCATCGTATAAAGATGGTTTTCATCCAGAGTACTTACTATATCTCCACCCAGCTTCTCAAGTTCATTGGTCCCGGTAAGCGGCAGATCCGGACAATGGGGGAATATAACCGTTTTGCCGGGGTATTTGGCATTGATTACCGCATTCAGCCCCTCTTTGAGTGCCTTCATGCCGCCTACTGCCGCCAACGCTGTTACCGGCTGGAGCTGACCTGCAGTGGCCAGAGCCAGCGTATGGCGCAGGTGTTCAGTACGGCTTCCGCTGGAACCGATGAAGCGGCCGCCGCGGTTGACTATCAGATCCATCGGCAGCAGTGCTTCCTTACCCGCCGGAATACCGGCAAAAATATTCATCAAGCCGTCTTCACCGAGATATTCCGCCGCCTCCTGAAGCACCGCCGGCACGGGAACCAGCATGACAATATCATCAAATCCAGCCGGAGCAAACTTCTTGAGGTACGCGGTAAACTCTTCTTTACTCATTTTTCCCGGATTTATCGCGACAAATTCCACTCCCCGGGCGGCAATCTTATTTTTCAGCTGGCGTTTGACATTTTCCAATCTGGCATCATCCATATCGGTAACCAGTATTTTTGACGGACCGTCCGGATTTTCCACTGCCAGCTGGGTGTGCATCTGCCCCATTGCTCCGGCTCCGCCGCTGAGCCAGCAGACTCCGCCTTTCTTCAGCCGGCTTCTGACATTGCGTCCGTAGGCGGCAGAAAGGTCATTACCCGGAGCGCCCTGGTAAAACAATCCCTCATAGTGAATACCGCCCACATCAAACGACCAGGACCCGGCATTGGAGTAATCACCGATAAAACTGCAGACCAGATTGCGTTTACCCAGTTTTGCCGCCTTTTCTCCCAGCTCACGGGAGACGTCGCAGCAGAAGATTTCGTCATATTTACCATCCAGTGAAGCAAGTTTCTCTGCCTTGACGCCAAGCTCTTTTTCCAGCGCGGCAACCGCTTCATCGCCAAGACCGAATACTGCCAGACGGGAAATTCCGGCTTCAGCCAGCAGCTTTCCGGCAGTGTAAATCCTGTCCTTGTTTCCTCCCGCCACCAGAACTTCAGCACCTTTTTTCGGAGTGCGGCGGTTTTCAATCATGTAACTTGCCTGCACGCAGGTCCACGGCTCCAGCAGGGCCGCCACTGCCGACGGCATATCATCGCTCAGGGGCAGCAGATAACATCCTTCATCGCCATTGAGCACCCGCTGATCCAGCACACTGTACTCCTCCATGCCGCCATTGATGGCATACCCGTAGGCGAAACCGACACCGTTGACGTAAATATCCGCCTGAATAATAAAACGCTGTCCGGCCTGGAATTTATCCTTGAGTTTGTCTCCCACTCCCACCACCGTCATAACCGCCTCATGGCCGGGAATGACCGGATCTTCCGCCAGATTTTTGGAGATCACCCGGGGGTGTTCCTCTCCGGCCCGGATCAACTTGACGTCGGAAAAACAAAGCCCGATCGCATCAATACGCACCAGAAGTTCATCTTCTTTGAAAGCAGGAACCGGTATGCTTACCGGAGCGTCATTCAGCCCGAATTTCTCCATCCCGGCACCGTACAGCGGCCAGGCCAACATTTTTTTCTCCATCGCGGCATCCTCGTTTAATAAAATAAATTTTTCCCGGGAACACAGTTACGCGTATAACATAGCTTGTTCCCGGGAAAATTTCAAGGAGATAAACTAATTATTGTTGAATTTTTTCCCAAACCTCGCCGAGAGCAGGCGGGGTTGTGCCGTCAATGACAACCCCGTCGGTGTATGGAGAAGCTTTTCCGGAGGGGCGGCGTTTTTCTATCATCAGCTTATCAGCTTCCAGGTCAATGAGTTCCATTTTGAAAACAGACTGACCGACCCGGCTGGGATTGCCGGTGAAAAATTCAAACTCAAAGCGTTCACCCGGCTTGGCTTTCACCGGGAAGGTCTTGTCAAAACGCTGTTTCTCGGAACGCGTTGTATTGATCAGCCGTATTCCGGGATTTGCGCCGCACTTCTTTACCACGCCGGAAACCACATAGTAACCGCAGCGGAGCATCATTGAAGTCTGCATGGTTCCGGCATCAAAAAGATTGCATACCCTCACTCCCACTTTGCCTACCGGTTCCGGTTTAACGGAAGGATCCGTTATATTCAGGGCTTTGACAATGGCATCGGCGGTTATTCTGGCAATCGGAACATAACCTTCTTTAGTGGGATGAAGTTTGATTACCCGTTCCCAGTTGGGGATTTGAAGCACCGGGGTTTCCAGCTCCACCCAGACTACTTTATCTGCGGGGAAGGTGGAAAGTCTCGAACGCAGAATTTTGTTGGTTTCAAAATTGGTCCGGTTGCGCAGCGTACTCGGACGGTAACAGGGAAGAATTGAGCAGAGAAATATCTTTTTCACCCCTTCTTTTTTCAGCAGTTCATAGACAATTTTCTCCACTTCCGCGGCAGTGGCTTTTGCCCGGGGCAATACCGCATCCTCGGTTCTGGCATCATTGTTGTTGCTCCCGATATGAAGCAGATAATAGGGGCAGTCGGGAATATTCTTCATTCTTCTGAGCACGCCGAGGGTATTATTGCCTCCTTCTCCGCAGTGAGAGTAGCCGAATGCCGCACTGTGGGTGCCGACAAAAGCCAGCCGGGGAACTTGTTCCAGCATATATTTCCGCCAGCAGTCGCCATTGTCTGCCCAGGTTATGCTGTCTCCAATCATGCAGAGGGGTATCTGCGATGGTTTGGAATTTTCCCCGTACTGAAAATTCCAGGATTCATGCGACGCGGCACCGAAAACACCTGCCGCCGCCATGCCGATTGCCGCCATAATCAAAACCTTTCTCATAACTCTCTCCCTGTTTTTCCAGATTGAAAACAAATACCGAATTTTACGGTCCGGGAGAAAATATAACACCAGTTTTTATTATCCGCCTGGATTGTATTTCCAATTGCTGCAAAAAAAGCCTAATATCAAAAAATGCCAGTACATATCCGAAATAACGGCAACACAACCGGATACCTCCTGGAAAAATAACCGTTATTTGATCCGTTATTTTTTATTTTTCCGTTATTTGAGCTTGCCGGGATAACGGAATAATGCGGTTTTTCCACTCCAGCATAAAAACCATAAAGCCCAGAATCAGCAACATGAAAAATGGATACCAGAAGAACCCGGCAACCCCGGCAATAAATCCGAACACCGGCGGCATTAACGTAGTTCCAACATACGCACCCGCCATCTGCATACCGATTATCGCCTGGGAATTTTCCGGACCGAAATTTGACGGCGTTTCATGGATAATTGCCGGATACACCGGAGCGCATCCCAAGCCGATTACCACCAGCCCGGCCAGAGCGGGAAACGGGATTTCCACCGGTATAAGCATCAGGATCACACCAGTAAAAATAAGTCCGAAACCTATCCGCACTATTCCACGGTCGCTCAGATAATTGGCAACCAGTCCGGACAGCATGCGCCCGAAAGTCACACCGAGAAAAAACAATGCCCCGAACCGTGCCGCCTCTTCCACCGGCACTTTCCGGTAAAGCACCAGATAGCTGCTCGCCCACAGCCCGGCAACTGACTCCAAAGCACAATACCCGAAAAATCCTGCCAGAACCTCTTTCACTCCCGGTATGGCCAGGGCATCACGCAACCCCAATGCCCGGCGTTCCGGCGCATCACCGGTGTCTTTTTCAGAAGCGGATTTACTCTTTATCACTTTGTTCCACAGCGGCAGACTTGCGCAGAGTATGACAGTCAGAATTGCCTGGAGAATTCCAACCTCCCGGTATCCCGCCTGCCAGCCTGCCCCGGATACCAGAGCGTGACTCATAATATAAGGGCTTATTGAAACTCCCACCCCCCAGAAACAATGCAGCCAGTGCATGTGCCGCTGGGTATAATGCAGCGCAACAAAGTTATTAAGCGCAGCATCCACCGATCCCGCGCCAAGTCCGTACGGCAGCGCAAGAATACACAGCATCCAGAAATGGTTGGAAAAAGAAAATCCAAACAGTGCCGCCATAGTCAGAAACACACTGAACGCCGTGACTTTTCCAGCTCCGAAACGCCGGGTCACCCGGTCTGACATCAAGCTGGATATCACCGTACCGCAGGCAATAATAAAAGTTATTATTCCGGCGTATGATACCGGTACGCCAAGCTGGGGATAAAGTGCCGGCCACGCCGCCCCCAGCAATGAGTCCGGCAGACCAAGGCTGATAAATGCAAGGTAAATTACCGCAAGCAATAGAGAATACATTCTTTTACCTGATTTCCTGTGCCGGCCGCAAATCACAGAAGACCGGCTTTTTTTGATGTTTGATATATTGTAAAAATAAAAGCAGTTCTTTATATTTCTGATTTTCATTATCTGCCAATGCAAGGTCAGAAATAAAACCGCCGGCTGCCCCATCAATATTACTTGCTATACTGTAATATTTGCCTCATAAAAAACATGATGCGGCATAATCTATTGTTATATTTTTCGTGATATTTCCTGATATCCCCCTGAAAAACAATCTATCCCCGCAACAACATTTTTCTCCCGCCCGGAAATATGTCTCACCGCATGATGAAATATCATTTACCGTTATGCATGATATTGCAGTAACATAACACCGGCTCTGTTAAACCGTACCTTCCGGATCAAATCCGGATTCCCGGGAAAACCCCGGATTGGGATTTTAAATCCGTCATTACGGTTTCACCGGGAAAAAGAGATCCGGTTATTTCTCTCCGGCATGCCGCTTTATGAAGTTGGCGATACGTTCCGTAGCTACCTTTATTTCCTCCATGGAAGTAGCGTAACAGCAGCGCACAAAGCCTTCACCGCAGGGGCCGAATGCCTCACCCGGGATTACAGCCACCTTTTCTTCTTCCAGCAGACGGCAGGCAAAATCATTGGAACTCATTCCGGTAACCCGCACATCCGGAAAAGCGTAAAACGCTCCTTTGGGAAGCAGGCATTTCAATCCGGCGTCATTAAAGGATTTCACCATATAATTTCTTCTCTGCCGGTAGGATTCCCGCATTTTCTCCACCTCTTTTTCAGAACGGCGCAGTGCTTCCAGAGCCGCTTCCTGAGCCGTAGTCGAAGCACACATAATGGCGTACTGATGTATTTTCATCATTGCGTCAATAATGTGTTCCGGTCCGCAGGCATATCCTACCCGCCATCCGGTCATGGCAAAGGCTTTGGAGAAACCATGCAGAAAAATGGTTCTCTCTTTCATTCCGGGAAGCGAAGCAATTGATTTGTGTTCTCCCTCGTAACGCAGCTCAGAATAAATTTCATCGGTTATAACAATCAGGTCATGTTTGATCGCAAGATTGGCAATTTTTTCCATTTCCGCTTCATCAAGCACCGCCCCGGTGGGATTGCAGGGAAAATTAAAAAGCAGCACTTTGCTTTTCGGCGTTATTGCCGCCTCAACTGCGGCGGCAGTGAGGGAAAATTCGTCTTCAACATGTGTTTCCAGAGCCACCGGAACACCTCCGGCCATTCTCACTTCTGCCGGATAGGAAACGAAACATGGCTCTGTATAAAGCACTTCATCACCCGGATCAAGCAGGGCGCGCATGGCTATATCCAGTGCTTCACTCACGCCTATGGTAACAATACACTCTTTTTTCCAGTCATAGGAGACGTGATAATTTTTCTCCACATAACGGCAGATTTCCTCCCGTAGCGAAGGCAAACCCAGATTTGAAGTATAAGATGTATGTCCCTTTTCCAGTGAAAAAATCCCGGATTCACGGATATTCCACGGGGTGACGAAATCCGGTTCGCCGACGCCAAGGGAAATAACATCATGCATGGTGTTGACCAGGTCAAAGAATTTCCGTATCCCGGACTTGGGCAGTGATTCTATATGCCTGGCAACATAACTTTTACGGGCAGACTTTAAGTCGGTCATACTCTTCATCCTCATCCATTATCATTCCGGCGCGCTTATATCTTTTGAGCATAAACGATGTTGAAGTGGAAAGCACTCCGCCGATGGTGGAAAGCTTTTCAGAAACAAATCCTGCTACATCCTGGAGAGAATCGCCCTCCACTGTCAGAAGCAGATCAAATCCTCCGGAAACCAGTGATAATTCAATTACTTCCGGAAAACGGGCTATTCTTTTGGCTACCGCATCAAAACCGCCATCCCGGGTGGGAGTTACCTTTACCTCGATCAACGCCTTGACCTTTTTCTCCTCCAGCATGGTATCATTTACCACCACGGTGTATCCCCGGATGATCCGTTCTTTTTCGAGATCCGCGATTGCGCGGCGGACTTCATCTTCCGTCACGCCAAGTCTCCTGGCCAACTCTTTGTCGCTGATCCGGCAGTTTTCCTGCAAAATGCTTATCAGCTCTTTTTTCATAAAAAACTCCGTCGTTATTTATCCGTTATTTATCCGTTATTTTATTCCGATATATCTATAACTTCATGATTTTAAAGAAATTTAAATATTCCGTTATTTTAAAAATTCCGAATTTTAAAGTTTTTCCGGATCCGTTGTTTCACTTACTCTGCCGAAACGTCTCCCCCGATGTCTGAAGTCTTCTGCCGCCGCCAGAAATTCCTCTCTGCCGAAGTCCGGCCACAATACAGAGGTAAAATACAATTCAGCGTAAGCATTTTCCCAGATCAGAAAATTGCTTATCCGTTTTTCTCCGCCGGTACGGATCATCAAATCCACCGGCGGAACCTGCGGCAGGTACAATTCACGGGAAAATGTCTCTTCATCCAGATCTTCCGGTTTTACCGCACCGTCAAGGGTTTTGCGCATCAGCTTTTTTGCCGCGTCAACAATTTCAGCCCGCCCGCCGTAATTCAAAGCCAGTATCAGAGTTCCGGAAGTGTTTCCAGCTGTCTTTTCCTCTGTGAAGCGGAGTTTTTTTACTGCGGTTTCCGGCAGCTGATCTATTCTTCCGGTGGCGAGCAGCCGGACATTATTTTTCATCAAATACGGCAGCTTCTCATCCAGAAAATAGACTAAAAGCTCCATCAGAGCATTTACCTCTTCCGGAGGGCGGTTCCAGTTTTCTGTGCTGAAAGCATACAATGTTAAATACTGCAGACCGATTTCCCGTGCGGTTTCCAGTGCAATCTGAACCTTTTCCGCTCCTTTTTTATGTCCTTCAGTCCGGGGCAGGCCGCGCTGTTTTGCCCAGCGTCCGTTGCCATCCATGATAATGGCGGCATGACGAAGCACATTATCCATAAATTTCCTCCTCGATCCGCTGACACCACCAGTGATAAAGCGGCAGGTGAAGTTCCTGCACTTTATAAGTTTCACTTTCATTTACCGGTACAACAATATCGGCATATTTTTCACACAGACCATGCCTGTTTCCGGTAAGCAGAACTGTCTTTATCTTTTTAATTCTTGCTGTTTCAAAAGCAAACATTATATTTCTGGCATTTCCGGAGGTGGAAATTCCCAGCAGTACATCACCCTCGCGCCCCAGAGCAAAAAGCTGCTGGGCGAAACAAAGTTCCCCATCCACATCATTGGAAAAAGCAAAATTCAGCGGAGGATGTGATAAAAGTGATATACAGGGTAATCCCTGCTGCAGTTTTTCACCCAGCCGTATTCCGTCATCGCCGAATTTTTCCGCCAGTTCATTCTTCATTTCACCGGAAAGTTCTCTTTTGCTCATAAAACCCTTGAGCAATTCTCCGGCAATATGCTCGGCATCAGATCCGCTGCCGCCGTTTCCGGCAGTAAAAAGGGTATTTCCGTTCTTGAGTTTATCAACAAAAAGTTCAAGCGCAAGCTCCGCCTTTTCTTCAGAATATTTCAGAAGCGGATAGCGTGTTAAAAGTTCATTGATTTGCTTTTTCATTGGAAAAATTTCCTTGAATTTACGATTTTTTGATATATCTTATATTTAAGGTACATTGAAAGCGGTTTTTTTTCAAGTCAACTTCAGTTGATAACCTGTCAATAACTTGAAAATAAGTTGATGATAAAAGTTGACAAGTGGAGATTGTCAACAGTTGCCAATCTTTTCTCAACAGTGTTATCAACCGGGTAAAATGTTTTCAAGTCGTTTATTATCAATATGCCGGAAAAGTTATTGACAAAAGTGGTCTGATTTTATTAATATTTATTATCTTTAAAACAATTATTTATTATTAATAGTAATACCGCTTTTCCGGACGGTAAGACAAATACATGGGATGGAAATTTTCTGTCAGTTGACATATTTTTGCAAATCCGGTGTTTTTTGCAGACTGCATTTTGCAAACTCCGGCTTGTATCCGCTGGATGCTGGTTTACTTTAGGGTATATCCGGGGGAAAGGTCAGGAAATAATTCTTATATTTACAGGTTTTTCCAGTCCGGTTAAATCTGAGGATGATTATTGACAAATAACGGATTTACCGGTTGAAAAAAATGAAAATAACGGCTTGATTTGAGCTTGAAAATTAAAAATAACGGAGCAAATCAGATCATATTTTGAAATAAAACTAAAAATAACGGATTGCAAAATTGGAAAAATTTGCTTTTTCAAGTTGTAATTTCAGTTATTTTGTATTATGTTTATCAGGTAAAAACAGCAAATGAAAATATATAATAGAGAGTGAAGTTGAAAAATGAAAATTGCGATTGAGAGAGAAAAATTCGCCAAAGCCCTTCAACGGGTTAACTCAATTATCGCCACCCGGACTATGCTTCCGGTTTTGAGCAATGTTCTCATCGAGGCCGGTGAAAACGGCATTGTGCTTACCAGTACTGACCTGGAAATACGCATATCAACTGCGGTTGAGGGTGAAGTTTCGGAAAATGGAAAAGTAACGGTGAATGCCAGAAAACTGCTTTCACTGGTAAATTGCTTTTCAGCTTCCAAGGTTGAACTGGAAAGTGATGA
>CASECL010000121.1 GCA_949286445.1 uncultured bacterium
ACTTATCTCCTCAAAATAAATTTGTTTTTTCAAATCCGTGAAAATGAAAACTTATCCCACTACCGCGAGAATATCGTCCTGTGAAACGATTTTGTACTCCACATCATCAACTTTTACTTCAGTTCCGCCGTAACGGCTGGTAAGAACAACATCGCCGACCTTAACATCAAACGGTACTTTCTTGCCGTTTTCATCTACTTTGCCGGTACCGAGAGCTACTACTTTAAATTCCTGCGGCTTTTCCTTGGCAGTATCAGGAATGAGAATTCCACCCTTCATCTGTTCAGTGCATTCGCAAATCTGCAGGAGAACCCGGTCTCCCAGCGGCTTGACATTAACTTTCTTAGCCATTTTCTACTCCTTACCTGGGGTTTAATTTTATTTTAAAAAAGCACCACGCCGCGCCGGACCTTTCTTCTCCGGCGCAAGCGGGTATATTCGTCATTTTACTTATTTGTCGTCCACAACTTCCGCGTCAACGACTCCGTCATCATTATCGGCACGACCGGCTCCTGAGGCCGAACTTCCGGACGCAGATTCACCTCCGGGCTGCTGCTGAGCCTGCTGCTGAGCCTGCTGCTGGGCATAAACCGCCTCACCAAGCTTCATCAGATCCTGTTCCAAGTCAGTCATGGCCTGTTTCATGCCGTCAGTATTTTCGTTTTTGAGTTCGTTCTTGAGTTTTTCAATGCCGGCCTCAATCTTGGCTTTGACATCAGCCGGAACCTTGTCGCCATGTTCTTTGAGCTGTTTTTCTGTCTGATAGATCATGGACTCAGCACGGTTTTTGGTCTCCACCTTCTCCTTGTTGATGCGGTCATCATCAGCGTGTGCTTTAGCATCGTTTACCATCTTTTCAATGTCCTGTTCGGAGAGACCGCTGGACGCGGTAATGGTAATCTTCTGCTCCTTACCGGTACCCATATCTTTGGCGGTAACGTGCAGTATGCCGTTGGCGTCGATGTCGAAAGTAACCTCAATCTGAGGCACTCCGCGCGGTGCCGGGGCGATACCGTCCAGACGGAAACGCCCGATTGACTTATTGTCCTTGGCGAATTCACGTTCACCTTGCAGCACATGTATATCAACTGAGGGCTGATTATCACTGGCCGTTGAGAATATTTCACTCTTCTTGGTCGGGATGGTGGTGTTACGCTCAATCAGCCGGGTGGCAATACCGCCCATCGTTTCAATACCCAGTGAAAGCGGGGTGACATCAAGCAACAGCACATCCTGAACCTGTCCGCCCAGCACGCCGCCCTGAATTGCCGCACCGGTAGCCACCACTTCATCCGGGTTGACTCCTTTATGAGGATCTTTGCCGAATATCTTCTTGGCAGTTTCCTGCACTTTAGGCATACGGGTCATACCGCCGACCATAATCACTTCTTTTATATCGCCCTTGGAAACTCCGGCATCGCGGACGCAATTGTCACAGGGTTTGATCGTCCGGTCAAGCAACGGATCGCAAAGCCGTTCCAGTTCAGCCCGGCTCAGGGTGATGTTCATGTGAACCGGTCCATCCTGATTCATGGTAATGAACGGCAGGTTGATATCGGTGGACATGCTGCTGGAAAGTTCACACTTTGCCTTTTCAGCCGCTTCTTTAAGCCGCTGCAGCGCCTGAGTATCCTTGCGCAGGTCAACGCCGTTTTCTTTCTGGAAGGTATCCGCCAGATAATTGATAATCATCTGATCGAAGTCATCACCACCCAGGTGCGTATCGCCGTTGGTCGCCTTCACTTCAAATACACCGTCTCCGATTTCCAGAATGGAGATATCGAAAGTACCGCCGCCAAGGTCATATACCGCAACAACTTCATCACTCTTTTTGTCCAGACCGTAAGCCAGTGCAGCCGCGGTAGGCTCGTTGATAATACGGAGCACTTCCAGACCGGCGATTTTACCGGCGTCTTTGGTAGCCTGCCGCTGGCTGTCATTGAAGTAAGCCGGCACTGTAATTACTGCTTGAGTAATAGTTTCGCCCAGATACGCTTCAGCATCAGTTTTGAGCTTCTGCAATATCATTGCGGAAAGTTCCGGCGGAGAATAAACCTTGTCTCCAACTTTTATGGCGGCATCGCCATTGGGTGCCGGCACCACTTCATAAGGCACCATGTCCTTCTCCGGGCCGATCTCAGCAAACTTGCGACCCATGAAACGCTTTACAGAAAAAATCGTGTTTTTCGGATTGGTCACGGCCTGACGTTTTGCGGTCTGACCGACCAGACGCTCGCCGCTCTTGGTGAAAGCGACGATTGACGGAGTTGTACGGTTACCCTCGGCATTCGGAATTACCTTGGCTTCCCCGTTCTCCATGACGGCCATACAGCTGTTGGTCGTCCCCAAATCGATTCCCAATATCTTGCTCATAACTTGACCCTCCTTTTCGGGTAATTTATTTGTTTTGCCAGAATTATAAGCAATTACCGTGCCAACTTTTATTTTGAGGAGAAAAAAAGAAAAAATAAATAAATCTGCCCTTTTTGACACACTCTTTGTCACACCCGGTGTGTCAAAATGGCGCAGATGCTCACTTTGCGCCCGCTTTTACTGCCTCAACGGAACGCAGAACCAGCAAGGTTATTTCGGATGGAACGCCGATACGGATGGGAAAACCATTCCATAACCCGGCTCCGGGACTGACATAAAGTTTCATTTTGCCAACCTCATAGAGTCCCCGCACCCAGCCATTATTATGCGGGGCGACCACAAAACGGTCAAATAACCGCATTTGTCCGCCGTGAGTATGACCGGAAATCTGCAAATCCGCGCCCAACCGGGAAAATTCAACTGCCGTCTCCGGACGGTGCGCCAGGACGATTACCGGACTGGATAACTCCACCCCTTTCACCGCCTGCTCCGGCTCGGGGGGAAACGCGCCGACTTCAGGGTTGCCGTGAAAACGCTTCTGGTAAAACGCCCGGTCGCCGATACCGGCAACGTACAGGCTTTTCCCATTCACATCAATTCGGCAGTTTTCATTCCGGAGTACCTTTATTCCGGTATCCTGATAGTAATTCAGCCAGTCGCTGCCTCCGGAATAATAATCATGATTGCCCAATACCGCAAAAACGCCGCAGGGGGCCTGCAGTTTTTTCAGCGGTTCAACATCGTTTTCCCGCTCATCAATTCTCCCGTCCACCATGTCTCCGGGCAAAACTATCATGTCAGGTTTCGCCGCCAGAGTCCGCTCCACCACTTTTTCCACAAAATCCCGGCGGTAAATCGAACTGGCATGCAAATCCGCAATCGCGGCAATAGTAAATTTATCCAGTTCCGGCGGCAG
>CASECL010000122.1 GCA_949286445.1 uncultured bacterium
AAAATTCTGTATATTCAGTTGACTTTTAACTATTTGTTCCAAAGCCGTTCATTGGTCATTACTGCTCTGCGTTCACGTTTGATCTCCCCTTTCATCTCCTCGCCGGCGAAGAAACGTTTGAGTTCGTCAAGAATGAAAGGCACATAAGTATCCTGGTGCGGCAATCCTGCATTGTGCGGGGTGGTAATAACGTTGGGCAGTTTAAACAGCGGGTTGTCTTCCGGCAGCGGTTCCTGATAATAAACATCAAACACGCCGTTGAAACGCTGTTTTGCCATTTCAGCGTAGAAATCTTGTTCATTGATCAACCTTGCCCGGCCGCAATTCACCAAAGTTGCGCCGTCTTTGATTTTGGAGAGCAACGCGGCATTAACCCGGCCCAGGTTTTTTTCACTTGCGCCGGAGAGAAGGTGGATAACATCGCTTTCAGAAAATAACTGTTCCATGGAATCGGCTTTTTCCACGCCTAGTTTTTTCAATTCATCTGCATTGGCGTGATCAGAATACAGAAGTATCTTTTTGAAGCCGACCGGCTTGAGCATCTCGATCAGGAAGCGGGAAATATCACCCAGTCCCCAGATACCGATCACTGATTTTTCCGGGCAGTACTGGTTGTTGCGGTTATCCCAGACCATTTTCAGACCAACACGGGGAATTCCGGCATACGCAAACAAATTACGGAGTGCAAGCATGGTAATAAACAGTCCGTAACTGGCCACTCCTTTGGCCATTATCTTATTGCAGCAGGTTACCTTGAGTCCGGCGGCGTAAGTCGAGTCATCTGCCACACCGGCAACACTTCCGGCGGCATGACCGATAACCTTGACTTTAGGCGCCCCGGCAAGAAATTCTCTGGAGCAGAGCGGGGACCCCCAAGCGGTGATTACGCCGTCATATTCTGGAAGCATGGCCTGCAACTTATCAAGCGTGACATCCCCGTTCAAGGCGGGGATGTCTATTTCAAGACCGCGCTCCGCGGCCAGAGCTGCAAACTCCGGCCGCCAGAATATGTCAACAATATATTTTGAGGTTGACAGAAAAAGAATTTTTTTCATAATTATTTTGTACTTCCTCTCGGTGCGACATCCTTTTCGGTGAGTTTAATCAGCTCTTTTCCGTCACGGGTGCCGGTAATGGTGGATACTTTATTCAAATCACCGGTTGGAGTCCAGACCCATTTGTCATTGATACCTTTTCCGGTAACTTGAAGTTCAACATTATTGCCCGCTTCCTTCATCTGCAGTTTCACGCCTTTTTCCCAGGGGTCGAGCAGGCAGGCAAAACGGGCATTATCCGTGTTTTCAGCGTCAAATTTGCACTGGTTGACCAGCAGATTGGTCCAGCGTCCGGCAAGTTCATAGAAGTCGATGTAGGCCTTGATCGGTTTGTTGGAGAGCAACGTAAAGTACATTTTTTTGCCCGTCTTGGTCAGAGCATAGCAGCGTCCGGCCTCAGCGTCATCCACGAAAGCCTTGGGAATAATCCCATTCCAGCTGATAACTCCGGCCTTGTCGGCCTTGACATCATCAAGCAGGAGGATGTATTCTCCCGGCATCCAGATTACGGAACGGCGGAAAGTTTTGAGATCCGGATAGGCATTCCCGGCTTCACCTTCAACGATGACCCGGTTGTTTTCACCCTGCTTGAATCCGGTAAGATAGGAGAAGGTCCGCATATCTTCTTTGCCCGCCGGCTGGGTATAAACATCACCTTCCTGTTTTTGTCCTTTGTTGTTGAACAGAATACTTGAGGTGTGGCTGGTCATTTTGGAAACGGAATAATTTCCGGGATGGAAGATAAAATCACGGAATGCGGTCAATGCAAAACCATTGGCATCCGGATCGTCATGTGCCAGGTTGAGGTAATGATAGTTGCCGTATTTATCCTTGGGCATGGAGTGACGGAATTCATTCAGTTTATATCCGCCGTAAGGCCCGCATTTGAAGGTGAATGCTACCGCATCGTCACCCCAATTATCCCGGAGCGATACTGCGCCCAAGTCAGCAAAAAGATGGTTTACCGGGAATTTATCTGCGCTTCCGCCCTTGAGGGTGGGATCATAGCACAGCAGTATGGTCCACGGATACTGGTAAACCGCCTTGGGATAACGCGGATTGAAGGTTCTGGAATGAAAGAATTTGTCAAACACCGCGAACGCATCTTTGTCCCGTGACAGTCTGGAGCAGAGATAAAATCCACCATCAAGGTGAGCCGCTACGGCAACTCTATTGGGCGCATCGCCGAAGGTCATATTGGACTGCATGCCGGGAGCATCATAATAAACCTGCTGTTTCCAGGCATTGGAAAATCCGGGATGTTTCAAATAATTTGTGCCGAAGTTGTGATCAAAGATCCAGGCAGTCAACGCCAGATAGAAAAATCCGAAATTCTGATAACCGGAGCCTTCATGGCAGTCGCCATCGTCCGGATAATGTTTGAGCAGAAATTCAAATTCGCGCTGCATTTCGCCCAGCAGAAAATCTGCTTTGCCGTCCACATCATCGGCGATGACGCTGAGCGCGGCGATCTGACCGCATCCGCGATGCCAGCGATGGTTGGGCTGGGGGTCATTCTGCCAATATTTTACCACGTTGGGGCAGAGCTTCTGATAGCCGAGGTAATACATTCTACGGGCCTGAACCAGAAGCCGTTCCGCTATTTTCTTGCGGAATTCCGGATCAAGATCATTGTAAGCTACATCATACAGTGCCGCCACCGCCACCATGTTGTTGGCTGCTCCCATATTGCAGTCCAATTCTATGGTATCCGCCCAATAGGGAGTCTCGAGCATGTTGTTCAATACGGGTTTTATATTTTCCAGTGTATTGGGGTTTTTATCCAGAGCATAGGCAAAGGCAAGGCGGATGTAGTTGGAAAAACCCTGAGTCAAAGCCGCGGTGTCATTATCTACCACTGCAGGACGATCTTCTTTGCGCATCAAGTTCTTACGGCTGCCGTATTTGATCGTTTCAGCAACTGCTTTTTTCAAGACAGGATCAGTTTCTGCCTGTTTTTTCAAGTTGGCGATAAAGGCATCATCAAAAAGCAGACGGGGGTGTTTGCCCTTTAATTCAGGTTTTAATTTGGGGGCGTCTTTAGGAGCGGGATCTTTTGCCGGCACCAGAGACAGAACCTTGGCATAATCAATATTTTTGTGTTTACCCTTTTTTACCGGGGCTGCCTGAACAGTCATAGAGGCAACCAGCGCAAAAGCGGCTGAACAGAACAATATTTTTTTATTCATTTTTTATTTTTCTCCGGTAGGTTTAATTAGTCAGCCAAACTGATTTTATCTATGGTCATTGTTATATCACGATTCATATAGTCGTGAGTTTTTCCCCAACGGATTTGGAATGCTTTTGCTTTCGCCGCTGCATCAACTCCATACGCCGGTTTATTCATCAGAACCATAGGGATGGCGATCGTGGCTGACTTACCTTTAGGCATGACTCCTCCGGGGGATACTGCATCAAGGTTTGCCACCGACCCGCGTTTGCCCTGGGCGTTGATAAAATAAGCTCCCATCCAAAGCTTATCCCAGGGACTTTTGTTCCATTTTCCCTGCCAGTTGCGCATCATGTTGCCATCCAGGCGAACGGTGAACAGAACATAGTTGTAATTTTTCACATTGGCTACTCCGTCCGGAAGATAGAATGTTGGAGTGGTTGCTTTATTGCCGGTGAAGTGTATTTTCAACGACTTATCAGGATTCAAGGAAAATTTTGCCACTTTCAGTGGGTCATCATATTTGAATTTGCTCATATCAGGAGCATTTTTATCAAAGAGGACAACTTTTTCCTCCGGAGCTTTGCCGGAATTCACATTTTTAACCACCGTGAATGCCTGCGCGCCAACCGCCAGCCCTGCCAGCAGCAGCAAGAGAACAGTTTTTTTCATAATGTTGTTCTTTTCCTTTGTTGATTTTTATTTATTAGTGTCCATAAGGAGGAACTATAACAAAATTGGGATCAGGCAACGCATTTTTGACATCTTCCGGCAGTTCGGGCAGATTGCGTTTCCCGGTCCCCAGGAGGTCGCCATTCTGGAAGGCGACTGTATCAATGCTGGAGCCGGCTCCGTTTTTGCCGATTTTGCGTGACGGTGAATCAGCCGGAAGAGTAAGATCAACTACGGTGGAATTGGATTTTCCCCAGTTCATGACCAGCGCGTCGCGGAAAGGCGGCTGCGGCAGGGCAGGGGTGAATGTAATTTTCCCATCGGCGTAACCGGTGATTTTACGCATAATGCCATCTCCATTGATCTCAATGTTGTCTCCGACATTAAACGGCGGATTGGATCTCGGACGCAGTTTCAGACTGTCCTGTTTATTGCCGTCAGCGGTGGTAACTACAAAGAATATCGGCGCATTTTTGAACTGGAGTTCGCCGACAAGAGAGTCTTTCTCCTGTTTGGTAAACTCATAAAGTGAATCAATTGTTTTGAAGGATTTCCATGGCCGGGAAGTACGTCCGATGACACCGGGGTCAAGAGCGTAGGGATAGAAGAAGTTATTGTTGCTTACCACCGGCATATTGCCGTCTTTATCAAACGGGTAATTGCAGGAGCCCCAGATAATATTTTCAGAAAGTTTGTAGTCTTTGCCGGTGAAGCTGAATAAACCGTATCCGGAACAGCCCAGAGTATTATTGGTTATTTCCCAGCGGTGGGAATTGCCATGTCCGCAGATAATCATGACCGCGGAGCAGGCGAGTACGGCGTTATTGGTAAGTTTGATATCTTCGGCTTCTTCCGCCATGAGAGACTGGCCGCCCCAGATATTGAAATTACTGTCAAAAACCAGGTTGTGGACGCCACGGTAAATCTGAATGTTGTCCGGGTGAGCCTGGAGAATGTGATGGTGCACATAATTTCTACGGATAGTTACGTCATAGGTTTCCGGATTGGCTCCGGGGGTTCCGGTTTTGCGTCCGGAAATATTGCCGGCAATGATCAGACCGTCCACCAGATTGTATGCAATTTCATTGCCTTCGACAAGGCCTTTGTTGGCGGATACTACTGAAACGCCGTTGCCGTTGGCGATTACTAAATTGTTCCGGAGGGTGACATTATCGCTGCCGCGGAAACCGATACCAAGTCCGAAGTTATTGTGAACCAGACAGTTTTCCACAGATATATTCTTAGTTTTTCCGCCGACAAAAATAGCATTGCCGCCGGAGCCGGTAACTTCAAGATTTTGAACTGTCACATTGCTTACCGGGTTTTTCCAGTGTCCGATATTTACCTGGGTTCCGGCTGAAGCACGGTAGCGGGTATTTTTCAGATCTTCTTTGTTGACCGGCTTGAAATAGACGGTGCCGGCGGTATTTTTCGGGTTGCCTTTTTCATCGGCGACATAAGCCCAGTTGCCGGGCTGGCGGACTAAAGCCGGGTGATTCATAAAAGTGTAACGGTTTCTGTCCGGTTTGATCCAGCGGTTCCAGTTCTTTTTGTCAAAGGCGATATTGCCGGTTTTAAAATCGTAACTCAGGAGTTTCGGCCCGCCGTAACTGTTGCCGTATGCAAAATAATAAAATACCACCGTATTTTTGGGATCTTTGGCGATTTCTTCCAGGAAGGGAGCATCTTTGGGCGGATCGGTCAGAAAGAGCATTTTTTCTGCATCAATACCCTTTACCGGACGCTGAGTTCCGTCATCCGGCCAGCGTCCGCACTGCTGCTGTTTGAGTCCGACATAAAGATCTTTCACTTCGGATGGAACTTTTGCAGTATAAACTCCGTTGCCAACTTCTTTCCAGTCAGTTATATCTTTCCAGCCGGAAACGATGACACGTTCACCGGGAACCCCGCGAACCACGATGGGGTTGCCGTCGGTACCGCTCTTAGAGATATTTATTCTTTCATTATACGTTCCGCCCTTGATATTTACAACATCTCCGGCTTTTGCAGCGTTAATGCCTGCGGCGATGGTGGTAAACGGTTTTTCCTTGCTGCCGTCTCCGCCTGCGGCGGCTTTTGCGTCAACGTACAAATCCGCTGCGTAAATGCTTGACGCGCAAAAGATAGAGCATAATAGTAACGTGTTTTTCATCATTTTCCAATCCCTTTTTAATTGGTTAATGGTTGATAACATGTGATATCGCAATATAGCATGACATTTTCCGATTACAAGCACCAAAAAAGTAAAAACTTGAAAAACCTTTTTTATTTATTTGGTTATAAGCATTGGTAATCAGTAAAACAGAAATTTTTAATGCGTTCCGGCAGACATACCCGGAAAATAATGCATCGTTTTATCCGTCATCAGGGATAGAGGGGTATTACCACCGAATTAGGATTGGGTAACGACGCCTTTATTTCCGGCGGAAGTTCCGGCAAAGTGCGTTTTCCCTTACCCAGCAGATCTCCGTTCTGGAAAGCTACGGTATCGATATTGGACCCGGCTCCGTTTTTACCGATTTTCCGTGACGGCGAATCAGCAGGGAGAGAAAGATCAATTACCGTGGAATTGGATTTACCCCAGTTCATCACCAATGCGTCGCGGAAAGGAGTCTGGGGAAGTTCCGGGGTGAATGTTATTCTGCCGTCGGAGAAACTTTCAACTTTGCGCATGATGCCGTCGCCATTTACTTCGATATTGTCGCCCGTTTTGAATGGCGGATTTGAGCCGGGACGGAGTTTCAGCGTATTCCGCTTGCTGCCGTCAGCGGTGGTTACTGCGAGAAATAACGGAGCGTTTTTGAACTTGAGTTCTCCAACGGCGGAATTTTTATCCTGTTTGGTAAAATCATAGAGTGCATCTATGGTTTTAAATGCTTTCCACGGTCTGGTGGTACGCCCGATCAATCCGTTATTGGGAAGATAGGGATAGAAAAAGTTGTAATCACTTGTCACCGGAAGTTTGCCCTCCTTATCGTAGGGGTATTCACCGCATCCCCAGAGAATGTTTTCCGAAAGTTTGTAATCTTTTCCGGTAAAACTGAACAAACCGTATCCGGAACACCCGAGAGTATTATTGATTATTTCCCATTTGTTCGAATCGCCGTGTCCGCAGATAATCATAAATGCGGAAGAAGCCAGAAAGACATTATTTACCATTTTGATATTGTCAGTCTGTTCAGTCATGAGTGACTGCCCGCTCCAGATATTGAAATTGCTGTCAAAGAGCACCCGGTGAACGCCGCGGTAAAGCTGGATATTATCCGGGTGAGCCTGAAGAATGTGATGATGGATGTAATTACGCCGTACAGTAATATCGTAGGTTTCCATATCGTCGTCGGGGGTAACGGCTCCGGGACCGGAGATATTTCCGGCAATGATAAGTCCGTCGGCCAGGTTATAGGCAATTTCATTGCCTTCAACAAGTCCTTTCCGGGCGGAGATTACCGATACGCCGTTACGGTTGGCAATAACCAGGTTATTGCGCAAGACTACATTATCACATCCCCGGAAGTTGATGCCTTCGCCGAAATTATTGTGTACCAGACAATTTTCAATGGTTACATTTTTGGTATTTCCGCCTACCATAATGGCGTTCAGTCCGGAGCCGGTTACCTCAAGATTCTGAAGCGTAATATCACTGATTGCCTCTTTCCAATGACCTATCGCAATCTGCTGGCGGGGTGTAAAACGGTAACGGGTATGCTTCAAGTCCTCTTTTTTGACTGGTTTGAAATAGACCGTTCCGGCGGTATTGCGGGGGTTATTTTTTTCGTCAGCGACATAAGCCCAGTTGCCGGGCTGACGAACCAGTGCGGGGTGGTTCATGAAGGTATAGAGATTCTTTTCCGGCCGGATCCAGTTATTCCAGTTCCTTTTATCAAAGGCGATATTGCCGGTCTTGAAATCGTAACTCAGAAGTTTCGGTCCGCCGTAACTGTTGCCAAAGGCAAAGAAATAAAAGACCACCGTATTTTTGGGATCTTTGGCGATTTCTTCCAGAAATGGAGCATCCTTGGGCGGATCTGTCAGGAACAGCATTTTATCTTTGTCAATCCCTTTTACCGGCCGCATGGTGCCGTCTTCCGGCCAGCGTCCGCACTGCTGCTGAGTCCAGCCGACATAAAAATCTTTTACTTCAGAGGGAACTTTGGCGGTGTAAACACCGTTGCCGATATCTTTCCAATCGGTAATATCTTTCCAGCCGGAGATAACCACTCTTTCTCCCGGCACGCCCCGGATGACAAGCGGTGCACCCGCTTTGCCACCTTTGGATATTCCCAGTATTTCGTTATATACACCGCCCCGGATATTCACCGTATCTCCGGCTTTTGCAGCTCTGATGCCGGCGGTTATGGTGGAAAGCGGTTTTGCTTTGCTGCCGTCTCCTCCGGGGGCAGCCTTGGCATCGACATAGATATCAGCAGCGTAAATACTTGAAAAAAAAAGTATTGAACACACAGAAAGCCACTTGATCATATTTTTTTCTCCTGCAATTTTTTAGGTGATAACCTGTGATATCGGCGAATATAGCATACTTTTCCTGTCATTTCAAGTAGTGAGGTGAAAAAAATCAGATATGGTTTTTCTGAGGCGGCTTTACAGTGATTGTACGGTAAGTTATAGAGTAATTGTGTTTATTGTGTGTTTATGAAAATACGGTTGGGCTGTTGCGGAGAATAAAGCAGTAATACTACAATAAACCATTTCGTCTTTCAAATGAAGATGTTTTTTTACCTTCAGTTAAAATTACACCGCGGCATAATAGACAGAGTTAACAATAAATGGCATTATAATTTTTCCGGCATGAGTATTAAGGATGTTCCAGGCAGTTGACGCAGCAATTTATTTTGAGGCAGAACGTTGCAAATGATATTGTTACTGGCGGAATATTTTTTAAATGTTTTTCCGGGGAATTATCTCTAATGTTATAATGTATTTTTTATTTTGACAATGGTCTGTTGCAGAAATCTATTATCGCAAAGCAAGTTTTTTATTGGACTTAAAAAAACTTAATTGACTGTATCGGGCAGACTTTTCATTGCCGTCAGAGAATTCTGCCTGAATAACGAAGATGAATAATAGTCTATTTTCTTTGTTCAAATCATTTGTCCGGGAGTAATGTAAAAAAACAAACACCGGAAATTCAGATTTGGTAATCTCTGAATATCCGGTGCTGCAATATCAAAAGATGATCAAGTTATGATCTGTCAGTGACTCTTCTTGCGGGTGCTCCGGTGAGAAGAAGTCTCTTTTTCGCTGTGTTTTTCGGCTGGTTTTGCCGCCTCTTTTTTCTCATCGGTTCTGGCGGAACGCTCCAGCATGAAGCGTTCAACAAACCCGGTGTCGTATTTACCGGCGACAAAGTCCTTATGTGACAGCAGGGTTTTGTGGAACGGTATTGTGGTTTTCACACCCTCAATAACGAATTCATCCAGTGCCCGGCGGCATATCGCAATGGCTTCTTCGCGGTTTGCTCCGTGGACAATGAGTTTTCCCAGCATGCTGTCATAGTACGGCGGAATATTGTAGTTGGTAAAAATGTGGGAATCCACCCGCACCCCGTATCCGCCGGGGGGAATGACCAGACTCAAGTGTCCCGGATTGGGGGCAAAATTACGTTCCGGGTCTTCAGCATTGATACGGCACTCAATGGCATGACCGTTGAAGTGGATATCTCTCTGGCGGAACGGCAATTTTTCTCCGGCGGCAATCTTGATTTGTGTTTTAATCAGGTCAATTCCGGTAATGCTTTCAGTAACCGGATGTTCCACCTGAATTCTGGTATTCATCTCCATGAAATAGAAATTCCCCTCTGAGGTGTAGAGAAATTCAATTGTCCCTGCGCTGGTGTAATTAGCCGCTTTTGCCGCCTTGACTGCGGCCGCACCGATTTTCTCTCTCAATTTCTGATTGAGAGCAGGGGAGGGGGATTCTTCAATAAG